>CADCTM010000895.1 GCA_902805485.1 uncultured Coleofasciculus sp.
TTACAGTCGTATCAACAGAAGGGATGATAGCTCGTGAACTAAGGAATGCAACCGACCGTTACATTGATTTAAATGATATGCGAGAACAAATTGAAAAAAGTGATTATTAATTACAACTGATCGAAAAATATCGAGTATATTTTATAAATTGAGGACAGAATTCTCTAATGTCGGTAAATCAAGCTATGAATAAGCAACCCCAACCAGACCGCATCATTATCTTCGATACCACGCTCCGGGATGGCGAACAATGCCCCGGAGCAACGCTGAATGTAGACGAGAAACTGGTAATCGCGCGGCAACTGGCACGTCTGGGGGTAGATGTAATTGAAGCAGGTTTTGCCTTCGCAAGTCCTGGCGACTTTGAAGCGGTTCAAAAAATTGCCGCATCAGTAGGGACAGAAGATGGTCCCGTCATTTGTAGTTTGGCACGAGCAATTAAAGCTGACATCAAAGCGGCAGCAGAATCGCTGAAACCCGCCGCCCATGGGCGTATCCATACCTTTATTTCAACATCAGATATTCATTTAGAGTACCAACTTAAGAAATCCAAAGCGGAAGTCCTCGCGATCGCAGAAGAAATGGTGGCATACGCCAAATCCTTCATCGACGATGTAGAATTCTCGACGATGGATGCCACACGCACCGATCCAGAATACTTGTACCAAGTCCTCGAAAGAGCGATCGCTGCTGGTGCAACAACAATTAACATTCCCGATACCGTCGGTTACACCACACCCAGCGAATTTGGGGCACTAATTCGCGGCATCAAAGAAAACGTCCCCAATATTGATCGCGCAATCATTTCCGTCCACGGTCACAATGATATTGGTTTGGCGGTGGCGAACTTCCTAGAAGCCGTGAAAAATGGCGCAAGGCAGTTAGAATGCGCGATTAATGGCATCGGGGAACGGGCAGGAAATACCGCCCTGGAAGAAGTTGTCATGGCGCTACACGTCCGCAGGCAGTACTTCAACCCATTTTTGGGACGACAAGATGAATCAGAAGCACCCCTGACGAATATCGACACCAGGCAGATTTATAAGACATCCCGCTTAGTTTCTAACCTCACCGGGATGCTGGTGCAACCGAATAAAGCGATCGTTGGGGCAAATGCCTTTGCTCATGAATCTGGCATTCACCAAGATGGCATCCTCAAAAATAAGCTGACTTACGAAATTATGGATGCCGAGTCGATTGGTTTAACCGAAAACCAGATTGTCTTGGGCAAACATTCCGGACGAAATGCCTTCCGCACCCGCCTCAAAGAATTGGGGTTTGAGTTGTCGGAAACCGAGTTAAATAAGGCATTTCTGCGCTTTAAGGAAGTAGCGGATAAGAAAAAAGAAATATCTGATTGGGATTTAGAAGCGATCGCCAATGACGAAATTCAACAAGCACCTGAACTATTCCGCTTGGAATTAGTCCAAGTGTCCTGTGGCGATCGCTCTCGCCCCACGGCAACGGTTTCCCTGAGAACACCGACAGGGGAAGAACTGATGGATGCAGCTATTGGGACTGGTCCCGTGGATGCCGTTTATAAGGCAATTAACCGCGTGGTGAATGTCCCCAATGAACTGATTGAGTTTTCCGTGCAGTCGGTAACGAAAGGCATCGACGCCATGGGAGAAGTCACGATCCGGTTGCGGCAAAATGAACGAGTTTATTCCGGTCATGCGGCAAATACCGATATCATCGTCGCCTCCGCTCAGGCTTATGTTAACGCCCTGAATCGCCTTTATGGATCATTAAAGGGTGTAACGACGCAACAGCAAACAGGCATGGAACCCGCAATTGCACAGGTGTCAAAGGACTAAGCTTGAGTCTATGCCACTTGCGCCTCAGTGGGTAGAACGCCGGAAAGTTCTAGAAAATGCTGGCTTTCTGGCAATCCTTACCCTGATCATCGTTACCGTTACAACTTGGTATATCACCAGTGAACAGAACTTTCACTGGTGGATTGATTGGTATTACCCAACGCTGGAAATCGCCAATGCCTTACGGGAATCTCCATCTGAGGCGATCGCATTACTGGTAAAATCTCTGGAACAAGAGCGGAATCGACTATATGCCTTACCGTTGATTCCGTTCCTTTGGGCGTTTGGCAATTCTCGCTTAACCTACGAAATTGGTTTAGCGCTGGTTTATTTACTGCCGCTACCCCTGGTAATGGGAGCGATCGCTGCTCAAATCATCCAGACACAACGGCGTCTCGTATTTTGGCTAACGGCGCTAATCACCATACTTGTTCCCGTTGCCTGGGTGCCAACATTTATGGGCATTCCTGATACCGGGGGTGCAGTATTTTTGGGTCTGGCGACGTTAGTTTACTTAAAGGATATCCGGCTCAAGCAATGGTGGCGGGTTGCGGCGATTGGCGTTTTAATTGGCATGGCGATCTTACTACGTCGCCCCTTTATTTATGGCGGTTTTGCCCTACTTGCGGCAATCGGCGTACAAGGGTTGATGTTTTTTGCCCTTGAGGTGCGAAAACGTCCAGTAAACGCTGGGCGGAGTCTAGTTTTGGTTGGGGTGAAGCTAGGTTTAATGGGGGCAACGACGCTTGCCACCCTGATGGTGGTTGCACCGGGTTTTACCTACGGGGCGCTGACGATTAATTACACAACCCTTTATACTTCTTGGAGTTTACCGTTTAGCGATAGTTTTAATTTATACGCTGGCTTTTATGGCTGGGGTACGTGGTTGTTAGTGGCGATCGGGTTTTCTGCGGCAATTATCACTCGTGCGGTGGCATTACCAGCAATAACCTTTACAGGCATATCCGGGGCAATTTCCCTAACAATCTGGATCGTGGTGCTGCGTTATGGGAATGTCTTTTATTCCTTACAAACCACGCCTATCGTAATTATCGGCTTAGTGGCATTCTTTTGGACAACCTGGATTCGCCTGACGGGAAATGTGCGGCAAGTCATGCTGGGTTTAGCCAGTTGCTATTTGGCAGTTAATTTCATCATTGGACTAACGCCAATTGGTAAAACTACTACCGCGTTTCAGCCTGTTTTTGCCCTGAGTACGCCCCCACTAGTTCGTACTGATACTGCTAATGTGCTGAAATTAGTGGATTACTTGCGACAAATCGCACCTAAGGAAGAGCCAATTTTTGTTGTGGGTTATCAACGCCTACACTTGGATTCAAGTTTGGTAAAAGTGGCGGAATTGATGAAATATGGACGGGAGCGTAGAATCATCAATGCCTTGCAAGTACCCAAGGTAAACTCTCGCGATGATTATCCCCTACAACCCTTACTACAGGCGCAATACGTCGTTGTTCCCAGCCGTCTGCCAGATTATCCGGGTGTGCCTGTAACCGCGCCTGTTGTCGGCGAGTGGTTGCCCAATCAGGAACACGAAGTCGTTAGGGTTGTCTTTGATGCCTTTACAAAGAATTGGGAAATTGCCAAAGACTTTAAGCGTCTGCCTGCTAAGTTTACCTTGGAAGGCAATACAACGGTTTGGATTTATCAGCGAATTCGTCCTACAAATCTCTCCACGGCAGTGCAAACCTTGGATGCCATAAAGCAACAAGTTGGTCAACGACCGGGAAGCCAACTAGACTGGATTAGCTTGAGTCCGTTGTGGAATAATTCTTCCTTAGCTCAAAATACTAATAATACGCACCAGGTTATTGTTTACGCTAGCGATAGCGAAGCGAGAAAAGCATTAGCTATGACGTCACCTGCAGCACCGTGGGATTTCGTACCAGCTAGCGCCGATCCCACCCAAAACCTAAACAAATCCTTCCTTTATATGGGTTCACTACCCGAAAAAGTGGAAGTAACTGGTGATGTGACGTTGTTAGACAAACCTTGTCTCAGTTTATCTCTAGGACTAGCAATGCTTAATAAGAAAGGTCAGATCATTAGTTCTATAGACAATCAATCTTTTCCTAACAATTCTCACTTTCGCCTCTCCATTTCCGGCAAAAAGGCGGATTATCTCCTACTAAATGTCCGGAGCTACGATGAGAATAATGTAGTTAATTCTTGTACGTCAGAAATTAATTCCCTTACTGTATCTAGTCAACTATAATCAATGGTTAAATCATAGCAGCATTTTTTTAGTGAAGTAAGCATCAAACACAATGTTAGACGAAACCTTAGCACGAGAACGGCAATTTCATGACGCCTGGGCGGCGGCAATTGATGTCGATGGGATTCGAGTCGCCGACTATTTTGAAGCTTGTACAGCACCAGAAAACCGATTTATCTTGCAACAAATGGGAGATATTCGCGGGAAACTCCTCTTAGATTTGGGTTGCGGCGCGGGGGAAAATAGCGTGTATTTCGCTCAAAAAGGGGCGCGTTGTGTCGCAACTGATTATTCACCGGGGATGGTGGATGTAGCGCTGCAATTAGCTGCAAAAAATGGCGTTGAAATTGAAGGGCGTACAATCAATGCGATGGAAATAGACTTTCCTGATAATACCTTTGATTTAGTTTACGCCTCGAATTTGTTGCATCATATTCCTGACCCAAAAATTGCTTTGAAAGAAATGCATCGGGTGTTAAAACCGGGTGGGAAAGCGTGTTTTTGGGACCCTTTAAAGCATAATCCTGTGATTAATGTTTATCGACGCATGGCGACTGAGGTGCGGACAGAAGATGAAACACCACTGGATATTAATATTGTTGATTACATCCAATCTGTCTTTTCTGAAACGGCTTACGATACATTTTGGATAGCGACACTTTGGATTTTCTTGAAGTTTTATTTGATTGAAAAGGTTAATCCAAATCAGGAGCGGTATTGGAAGAAGATTATTAGTGAACAGGAAAGATTGAAGCCAACTTATGGGCAGTTGGAGAAGTTGGATGGAGTGTTGAAAAAGTTGCCGTTGATGAAGCGAATGGCGTGGAATATTGCGGTGGTTGCGACGAAGTAGAACCGATCATTTAGAGGATATCCTGCAAGGATATTCGAGCGTAGGGGCGCACGGCTGTGCGCCCAGGCAATTTTGCTGAGATGACTTGTAAGCGGATCTGCCTTTTCCCCACTCAAACCTTCCCCTCATAATGATTTGAACGCGGCAAATCAGACTCATGATCCCTATGATTTGAAGGTTCATACATTACAGGAGGGCTATTAATATGATCCATATGCGGCGTCCTGGCACAAACCATGAGCAACCCGCCCAAAACAAACAATAAACCACAGAGCGCTAAAACCTGAACCCAAGAAATCTCTAAGGCGCCGTGAACAATAACTTCTCGCAATACAGATACAATCGTTACCTCCACCGCTACACCAACAGAAACACTATGCTCCTGCAAGTAAATTACCAAAAGTCGAAATAATTCAACCAAAATCAATAAAAATAGAATCTTTGCCGTTACTTTTTGAAAATCCATCGGCTGCATCAAGGAACCAAACATTTCCCAAAGTTGGATTACCATTACAGCAAATAAACCCAAACACAGGAAAATCACAATTACGTCTTGGAAAGCCTCCATATTGCGAACAATCTGATGCCGATCAAGCCAACGATCCGAGAAAATAAATCGACCCTTAAAACGCTTGTTCATCTAGAAACTCCTTCTATTCAATGACAACTTCAAGTGCCTGATTTTCTTACCTTGTAAACTAAATCACTGCAGATTCCAGCATCCGAATTGTCCCAACACGCGAGTCGATTTCTACATCTAAGCCAATCGGTAGTGTCAGGATCGGCTCAATATGACCAATCATCGCCCCAGACCAAGCCGGAATCCCCAAAGGTTGAATGTGACCCGAAATCACCTCTTCCAGTGTCAAAGAGCCATAATCAGCATCTGGTGAACAATTAGGACATTGTCCAAAAATAAAGCCCGCCAACTTATCAAACACACCAGCAATCTTGAGGTGAGTCATCAAGCGATCGATGCGGTAAATATTTTCATTAGTATCCTCTAAAAAAAGAATAGCACCCTTAAAATCAGGCAAATAGGTCGAACCAACAATTCCCGAAAAAACTGATAAATTCCCGCCAATTAATCGACCTCGTGCTGTACCTGGATTAATCGTTCGGATGCGATACTTTACCTGCATCAAACGGTCTTCATCTTCTCCATCCTTAATATTTTGAAACGTAACAGATTCAGCCCCAAACAAAACACGACGAAAATATTCAGTTTGTTTAGTTTTCCAAGACGTTAACCCGTTGGGACCATGAAACGTCACCATCCCCGTCCGACCATAAATCGCCAAAGTTAACGCTGTAATATCGCTAAAACCGACAATAATCTTCGGGTTTTTACGAATAATCTCATAATCCAAATACGGCAACATCCGACTGCATCCCCAACCCCCACGAATCGGCAAAATCGCCCCAACTTCCGGGTCAGCAAAAAACTGATTAATATCAGCCGCGCGGTCTTTATCTTGACCTGCTAAATAACCATAACGGTCTAAAGCATGGCGAGAAAGTCGCGGCACAAGTCCCAAACCACGCACCGCATCCTGAACAATATCAACATCATCTCGCTCAAACGTAGCACCCGCCGGACTCACAATTCCCACCACCGAACCAGGTTTTAATCGGGCAGGTTTCAACAAAGGAAAAGTCGCAGTTCTCCCCAACTTTGATGGTGAAAGAAAAACAGAAGTTGTAGCGGTAGCGGCAATCGTTTTCAGAAAGTTCCGACGAGTAAAAGGGAAAGACATTTAAATTACTAACTAAACAATTGCAAACCCCAGATAAACATCCAATTTATCTGCGTTTATCTGTATGCATCTATGGTTAAAAATCCACCCCACTCTTCAAATCCACTCCCTTCTCACAATAATGTTTGTGACAAATCATCTCCGAGTGGACACTCGCCAGGTCGAAGTAAGCAGGCTGATTCAGACAGCGGCCAGTAATAATCACTTC
>CADCTM010000896.1:0-3730 GCA_902805485.1 uncultured Coleofasciculus sp.
AAGAGTGCGAGACATTAAAGCCTGAATGATTCCGCTACAACTAACACTTAAAAACTTCCTCAGCTACCGCGACGCCACCCTCGACTTTCGCGGACTGCATACCGCTTGTATCTGCGGCGCAAATGGTGCTGGCAAATCATCGCTCTTAGAAGCGATTACTTGGGCAATATGGGGCGAAAGCCGTGCCGCTACGGAAGATGATATTATTCACGCTGGGGCAAAAGATGTCCGAGTTGATTTCACCTTTCAAAACAACCAACAAACCCATCGGATCATTCGCACTCGCAATCGTGGACAAAGTAGTTCCTTAGAATTTCAAATTGAAACGCCCGACGGTTTTCGTTCCTTAACTGAAAAAGGAATGCGGGCGACACAGCAGCAGATTTACCATCATCTCAAACTAGATTACGATACCTTTGTTAATTCAGCTTACCTGCGGCAAGGTCGTGCGGATGAATTCATGCTCAGACGCCCCAGTGAGCGTAAACAAATCCTCGCTGACTTACTTAAACTTAATCAGTATGAAGAGTTATCAGAACAAGCAAAAGATTTGTCCCGGCAGTACAAAGGTCAGGCAGAACAGCTAGAGCAAAGCTTACAACTAATTAAAGAACAACTTCAACAGCGAGAATCAACTCAAGAGCAACAGTCTCTGATTGAAACAACTCTGCAACAACTGCAACAAACCCAAGAAACTGACCAACAACAACTGCAACAACTACAAGCAGTTCAACACCAGCGTAGTAATTGGCAACAACAACTAACCTTTGTCAAGCAACAATATCAAAATTTAAGTAAAGATTGCGATCGCCTATCTCAAGATATCGCTGCTACCACTACCCAACAACAGCAACTTTCCCGGCTAATGGACCAAGAAAGCGCGATTAAAGCCGGTTATGCCCAATACCATCATCTTCAACAACAAGACGAACTTTTCACCTCAAAATTCCAAACTTATCAAGAAGCACAACAACAGCGGACTCAACTACAACAGCAATTAACCCAACTCGTTAACGAGCTTAATCTGCAAATTCGCCAAACACAAGCCCAACTCGAAGCCTTACGCCCTCAAGAACAAGAAATTACCGAGGCTTTATCACGATCCGGGGAAGTCGCCGCCGGACTAGAACAACTCAATAATGCTAGAATTCGCCTCAACAAATTGGATCAGTTGCAACTACAGGTGACTCCCATTCTGCAACGCCGTAACTCGCTCCAAACCCAACTTGATCGCGCCCAAGCTCAACTCAGTGCAAAATTAGAAGCACTATGCTCTTCTGAACATCAACTCAATGCTCAAATAGCAACAACGCCTCAATTGCGACAAACGGTGCTGCAAGTCGATGTAACTATTGAACAACTGGAGAAAAAGCGCGTTTATCAGCAGCGAGTCCAGGAAAAAGGACTAGAACGCCGCCATTTCCAGGAACGCCTCCAGGAAAACCAGCGCCGTTATGAGGATCAAATTGCCGAATTGACGCAAAAACTGCAACTATTGCAAACACACAATGCAATTTGCCCATTATGCGATCGCCCTTTGGATGAAGCACACGGACGCCATGTTATCCAAAAAACTACAGCCGAACAACAAGATGTGCAAAATCAATTTTGGGTAGTACGAGAACAATTAGCCGTATGCGATCGCGAATTGCAAGTGTTGCGAAATGAGTACGCCGAACTTTCCAAAGAACTTGCTCCGTATGAGGAATTGCGCGAACAACGGGGACAACTCGCTGCTCGACTCGAAGCGACGGATGAAGTCTATGACCGATTGTATGAAATCTCTGAGGAAAAAGAACAATTAGAGCGATCGCTTAATCTTGGTTCATACGCCGTTGACTTACAAGAAGAACTGCAACAAATCGATATCCAACTGCAACAACTCAACTACAGCGAACAAACTCACGCCCTGACACGAGGGGAAGTAGACCGCTGGCGCTGGGCGGAAATTAAACAAGCTAAACTTGAAGATGCCCAACGCCGTCAGGGCAAAATTGACGAACGCAAGCCACAACTACAAGGGCAAATTGATCGCCTCCAAGCTTCTCTTGATCAGTTGCAAACTACGTCGGAACTAAAACAAAAGCTTGATGCCCTCGACCAACATATGACACAAATCGGCTATAACTTAGCTGAACATAACACCCTGCGGACGGCTTTGCGTCAAGCTCAATCTTGGCAGTTGCGCTATCAAGAGTTAATGTCTGCTACTGAGCAGTATCCCCAAATTTGTCAACGTCTGGCATCCGTGACTCAAACCCTACAGGCGCGACGGACTGAGCAAGAAACAATTAATGCACAGTTGGATAATATTGTCAAGCAATTAGAACAATATCCCGATGCCACGGGCGACATCCAAGCGTTGGAAGGGCAGATGCAGCAACGTCGGCGACAACTGGATGAACAATTGAGTCAAGCGGGGCGTTTGCAACAGCGATTTAGTCAGTTTGAATTGTTGCAAACTCAATATGATGAGCAACAGCAGCAGTTTCAGGACTTACAACGGCAATATCGAATTCATCAGGAATTAGCGCTGGCGTTTGGCAAGAATGGCATTCAGGCGTTGATGATTGAAAATATTTTACCTCAGCTAGAAGCCGAAACGAATCATATTTTGTCGCGTTTGACGGGGAATCAATTGCACGTTCAAATTGTGACGCAAAAAGCGGGGCGTCGGACGAGTAAGAAGACGACGAAATTGATTGATACGCTGGATATTTTAATTGCAGATGCCAGCGGGACACGACCTTATGAAACCTATTCGGGGGGTGAGGCGTTTCGGATTAATTTTTCGATTCGTCTAGCGTTAGCGCGACTGTTGGCGCAACGGGCGGGGACATCGTTACAAATGTTAATAGTGGATGAAGGATTTGGGACGCAGGATGCGGAAGGATGCGATCGCTTAATTGCCGCCATAAATGCGATCGCCTCAGATTTCTCTTGTATCCTGACCGTAACCCATATGCCTCAATTTAAAGAAGCCTTCCAGACCCGAATTGAAGTTCGGAAAACTCAGCAAGGTTCCCAGTTAAGTCTTTCTATGTAATAGAATGTTATACAAATATTCGTAATACTGCTGTACAGAATATCCGTAACTTCACTGATATTGCTTTTGCTAGGCAACGTTTATGCTGTTTGTATACAGTCAATGGAAGGACAGCGGCATTCAAGCTGTTGACCAGTAGCCGAGGTATTCTCCTGTATTTAGATAGCCAAGAGTCGGCGTGGGCGAGGGGTTACAAAGAGTCGAGGTAAAAATTTTAGGGCATCTACTACTCAGACATTTATTATTACTTTGTTAATGACCATTTTTTAATGCAACACTCCCGATGTTAGTCATAGATCATCTGATGGAAAACGGTCTGAGGGCGCGGTTAACCAAGACTTTTGGTAAGCATCACTAGTCATAGTATTACAAAAAAATTTTCTCCTTCTCGTCCCAACTGTATTAAAACAGCAGTTCTTAACTGAAATTGAGAGTATAAAGGAAACGCAAGGATACATCAGCATCAAAAAGCAACTGAGTAATAAAATCGGGGTTTATAGCTCCTACCAGGGTTGAGGTAAGGATCGAGTATGCGAACAACTAATTCCAACAAGGGGCAATTGTCAACGCTGCAACTTGCGTATAACTCTAGCATCGAGATCACGAAATTGCTTAGGAAATGCAGCACAAAAGTTGTTCTTGCCTGCGATACTTGTATTCAAAGAGTTGAGCAAATCAGTAGCC
>CADCTM010000896.1:3740-6836 GCA_902805485.1 uncultured Coleofasciculus sp.
GTAGCCTCCAGAAAATAGATTATTCTCGTTTCATCTGGATCTTGTTGGGAGCAGTGAGTTACGAAAGTGTTATTGGCTTAACACAATTGTCGGTGCATGGCATCACCATCCCACTCCTGGGCTTAGTTGCAGCAGGGCTAATGTTTTGGCGAGGCGCAGCAATGGCAAAAATCAAACCTTTCAAAGGTTCAGATGCAAAAGAAGAAGCCCAACCTGAAAGTCCGACGACACCTACTCAGAACATGGAGCAAGGTGTCAAGCAAAAAATGATCGGCGCTTCACCCAACCCCACCGAATTTCAACAGGCAGAGGATGTGTTACGACACGATCGCCAAACGAGTACATTGCATTTGCCCTACAGCCCTTCGGGCATCCTACGGCAGGCGTCGCCGAAAGCGTTGCGGAGCGAAGCCCAGGCTAGCGCAGATCGCCAAGCGAGTAAAGCTCATAGCGCCGCTCACCAAGTCCAGCTCCTGACTGACAATATCCCAGGAATGCTCTACCAATTTCGACGCAAGACAGATGGTTCGGTTTCCTTCCCGTTTGTCAGTAGCGGTGCAAGAGAAATTTATGAACTAGAGCCGCTCCAAATTCAGCAAAATGCCGCCTTAGTCATCGAACTCATTCATCCTGATGATCGTGAAAGTTTTGAGGACTCTGTTGCTGTCTCTGCTAACACACTACAACCTTGGCAATGGGAGGGGCGGTTTGTCATGTCAGGAAAAATCAAGTGGCTTCAAGCCGTGTCTCAACCCCAGTTGCAAGCCAATGGGGATATCCTGTGGCATGGCGTAGTAATGGACATTACGGAACGCAAGAAAACTGACACCGCTTTATCGCAAAGCGAAGAACAATTTAGAGCAATCTTCGAGCAGGTAGGCGTCGCCATCGCTCAGGTTGGGTTAAATGGTCAGTTTCTCCGAGTCAACCCTAAGCTCTGTGAGATTAGTGGATATAGCCCAGAGGAATTGTTGCAGAAAAATATTTTCGACATTACCCACCCAGAAGATCGAGCCATTGATCGGATGTACCTGCGCCAAGCTTTGAACAGGCAGCAGTCCTTGAAGCTTGAGAAGCGCTACATTTGCAAAACAGGTGAGCTGGTTTGGGTCAATGTCACTGTGTCTTTGGTGCGCGACTCCCAAGGCAACCCCAAATATTACATCGGTGCGATCGAAGACATCACAGAGCGCAAACAGGCGGAAGACGCCTTACAGCGTCGTGAAGAACACTTTCGTTCGCTGATTGAAAATGGTTCAGACATGATTACCATCCTCAACAGTGAAAGAAGAATCAGCTATGCAAGCCCGTCCATGAAACGACTTGGATATGAACCAACAGATTTAGTGGGTCTAGATGTCTTTGATTTGGTTCATCCAGAAGATCGACCAAAAGTGAATCAAGCCATAACCGAAATAGTTCAAGAACCGCGTTGTGAGCGCCTTGTAAAATTTCGTTTGATCGCTCATAACGTCTCTTGGCAACCTGTTGAAGCAATCACTCAATCATGGCTAGATGAGGCGGGAGAAATTAAGATTGTTGTTAATGCCCGCCACATCACAGAACGGCAACAGGGAGCGGCACTCCTCTCAGAGCGGGAATCTCTTTTATTGCAGTTTGGTAATCAAATTCGTAACTCCTTGGAACGCGAGACGATCCTGGAAACGGCAGTTCAGTCAATTCGCCGCATATTACAGATTGATCTATGCCATTTCGGTTGGTACAAGCTTCAAGAAACAGCGCCGTATTGGGAAGTCGTTCATGAAGTGAGAAGTTCATCTCCAGACAGTGATATCGGTCAAGAGCCAACGGCTCTAATCGGGCGATTTTCCGAGCCGCTTCTGAATCGACAAATTATCCAAATTGATGCGGTTGAAGCCTTTGGAGAACCGATTCAGCGGCAGGTTTTGCTTGACTTGGGTTATGCCTCAATATTGTTAATCCCGATTCAAACTCAGGCAGGCGAGATTCGAGTAATTAGCTGCGGTCACTGCCGGGTGGCGCGACCGTGGGAGGATAGTGAAGTGGAACTGCTGCAAGCGATGGTTGCTCAATTAGCGATCGCTCTTGAGCAATCAGCACTCTACGAAGACGCAAAAGTTACCGCTCAGATTGCCCAAGCGCAAAGCCAAGAACTCGAACTAGCCCTCAACCAGTTACAATCAGCCCAGGCACAACTGGTTCAGAGTGAAAAAATGTCTAGCTTGGGACAGCTAGTTGCTGGTATCGCCCACGAGATTAATAATCCGATTAACTTCATTCACGGGAACCTCGCCTATGCCAGCGCCTACTTCTACGATGTCCTGACCCTTTTACACCTTTATCAAGAACATTACCCCAATCCTGGTCCCACAATTGCCGAGCAAGCTGAGGTGATTAATCTTAACTTTATCGCCAAAGACCTCCCCAAACTTCTGGGTTCGATGCAACGGGGAACTGACCGCATCCGCTTAATTGTACTGAGTTTGCGGAACTTCTCGCGGCTGGATGAAGCGGACATGAAGCAAGCTGACTTGCATGAAGGAATTGAAAACACACTATTGATTTTGCATCATCGCTTAAAGTCCAAAGGGTCATATCCGGAAATTCAAATTTTTCGAGAGTACGGCGACTTGCCAAATGTTGAGTGTTATCCAGGACAACTCAATCAGGTTTTTATGAATATTCTCAGCAATGCGATTGAAGCCTTCCAATACTCTGAGGCAAATCAAGAAGACGTTTCTTCTCCTTCGATTACAATTAGCACTAGCCTATTAGACCGTTCTGACTCGTGTCAAAACTTAACGGGGTTCCCAGCACACCACGTCCAAAAAACTCAAAATACGCCAAGTATCCTCATTAGAATTGCTGACAATGGACCAGGAATGAGTGAGTTAGTAAAGACACGGCTATTTGATCCTTTCTTCACGACTAAACCTGTTGGACAAGGTATCGGTTTAGGATTGTCTATCAGTTATCAAATTGTTGTAGAGCATCATCGGGGTGTTTTGACTTGTACCTCTACGCCTGGTCAAGGTACGGAGTTTTGGATTGAGATTCCGATTCAGCAAATGAATTGATTGTGAGGTCTTTCCGGAAAAATTATGTAATTTGTTA
>CADCTM010000897.1:0-10337 GCA_902805485.1 uncultured Coleofasciculus sp.
AAACATCCTGATATAGTTACAGAGCAGGATGAAGACGAAATTGTTAAAGATTTTGATAGCAAATTGATTTTCTATAACGAAATTTTATTTTGTGTAAGACCGGACTATTTTCATCCATTCTACGAAAGAGTTTTGAAACGAACTCTTCTTGCTACCAACGTCAAAACTTTTCAAAGTATTGAGCGTATTGAATAAGCTTTCGCTGCTTTTAAATAACAAAATTTATAAATTCCCCACCTAATTCATCTACTATGTTTACCAAAGTTCTGATTGCTAATCGCGGTGAAATTGCCTGCCGGATTATCCGCACCCTCGATCGCCTTTCTATTGCCTCAGTTGCCGTCTACTCAGAAGCTGATGCCTACGCTCGTCATGTCTCCTGCGCCAGCGAGTCAGTAGCGATCGGTTCGGCATTAGCAGCAGACAGCTACCTGCGCTGGGAAAAGATTTTAGACGCAGCAAAGCAAACGGGTGCCCAGGCAATTCATCCCGGTTACGGCTTTTTGAGCGAAAACGCCGAATTTGCTGAAGCTTGCGCGAATCAAGGTATTGTGTTCATTGGTCCCACGCCAGCACAAATGAGAAGCTTTGGACTAAAGCATACGGCGCGGGAATTGGCGGCACAAAATCAAGTCCCATTATTGCCGGGAACGCCATTACTTGAAAGCGTGGAACAAGCCCAGGAACAGGCAAAAGCGATCGCTTATCCCGTCATGATCAAAAGTACCGCAGGCGGCGGTGGAATTGGCTTACAACTGTGCCACAGCGAAGAAAAACTAGCCGAATTATTTCAAACTGTACAACGTTTAAGTCAGAATAATTTCAAACAAGGCGGCGTCTATTTAGAGCGATATGTTCAAAAAGCAAGACACATTGAAGTACAAATATTTGGTGATGGGCAAGGTAATGTTGTCGCCTTGGGTGAGCGCGATTGTTCGGTGCAACGGCGCAATCAAAAAGTAATTGAAGAAACTCCTGCCCCCCTAATTACTAATACCTTACGGCAACAACTTTATGACGCCGCATTACGTTTAGCACGGGCAATTAACTATCAATCTGCTGGAACCGTTGAATTTGTTTTTGATGTTGATCGCAATGAGTTTTATTTCCTAGAAGTCAACACGCGTCTCCAAGTTGAACATGGCGTAACGGAAGAAGTGAATGGTGTTGATTTAGTGGAATGGATGATACGTTTAGCGGCAGGAGATCGGACATTTCTCGATAATTTCCAACTTCAACCTCAAGGACATTCAATTCAAGTTCGCTTGTATGCCGAAGATCCAGGAAAGAATTTTCAACCGAGTTCTGGCATATTAACAGAAGTGAGTTTTCCTGATGATGTTCGTTGCGATACTTGGATCGAACGGGGAACCGAAATTACGCCCTATTATGATCCATTGGTGGCGAAGTTAATTGTACATGAAGAATCAAGAGAAAAGGCGATCGCTAAACTCAAATCCGCCCTCTCATCCTCCCAAATTGCCGGCATTGAAACCAATCTCGATTACCTCCGCCAAATCCTCGACGATCCGGCATTTAACACAGGCAACATCAGCACCCGTTTCCTCGATTCCTTTGACTATAAACCCCTCACCGTCGATGTTCTAGAGCCTGGAGCCTTCAGCACAATTCAGGATTATCCCGGACGCATTGGCTACTGGAATGTAGGCGTACCGCCTTCGGGACCGATGGATCAGCTAGCATTTCGGCTGGCTAATCGCCTAGTCGGTAATTCTGAATCCGCTGTAGGTTTAGAATTTACAGTTGTCGGTCCAGCACTACGCTTCAATACTGATACCGTAATTTGCTTGACGGGTGCTACCATGCAAGCCGAATTAGATGGCAATCCTGTTGAATTCTGGACGCCACTAAAAGTAAAAGCAGGCAGTATTTTACGGTTGAAATCGCTTCTAGGAAATGGCACACGCACCTATTTAGCAGCGCATAATGGCTTCAATATTCCCGATTACTTAGGTAGCAAATCGACTTTTACTCTGGGTAAATTTGGTGGACATTGCGGACGAACTCTCCGTACAGGTGATGTTCTCAAACTTAATCCTCCCATAACTTCATCGACGCCCCAAACTTTACCCTCCCAACTAATTCCTGAATATCCGAATCATTGGGAAATTGGTGTGTTGTATGGTCCTCATGGCGCACCAGATTTTTTCACCGATGAAGACATTGAAATGATTTTCTCAACCGATTGGGAAGTGCATTACAACTCTGCTCGGACGGGGGTGCGTTTGATTGGTCCTAAGCCACAATGGGCAAGGAAAGACGGCGGTGAGGCAGGGTTGCATCCTTCTAATATTCACGATAATGCATATGCGATCGGTACAATTGATTTCACAGGTGATATGCCGATTATTCTTGGTCCCGATGGCCCAAGTTTAGGCGGATTTGTTTGTCCAGCAACGATTGTTCAGGCGGAACTTTGGAAGATTGGGCAACTTAAACCCGGAAATACAGTACGTTTTCAGCGCTTAACTCTTGCTAAAGCATTACAACAAGAATTCGCGCAAAATGAACAAATTAAAACGCTGGTAAATCAACCGATAATTTCTTCGGATCGGGTAAGCAAGGCGACATTATCCCATCCGATAAATGAGGGCGCGGTGTTGTATGAAATCTCGGAATCTTCAAAACAAGTTGCCGTAAAATACCGTCGCGCCGGAGATGATTATGTCTTAATTGAGTATGGTTCCCTGATATTAGATCTTAACTTGCGCTTTCATGTTCATGCATTAATGAATTGGCTGCTCGAAAATCCGTTACCAGGAATTTTAGACCTTACACCCGGTATTCGCTCTCTACAGATCCATTACAACAACCGCATTTTATCCCTTAATAAGTTATTAGAAACATTGATTGCGGCTGAACAAAAAATGCCTGCAATTGATGAGATGGAAGTCCCGACGCGGATTGTAAATTTGCCCTTGTCTTGGGATGATGAATCAACCCAGTTGGCGATTCAAAAATATATGCGATCGGTTAATGTTAATGCGCCTTGGTGTCCGAGTAATATTGAGTTTATCCGCCGCATTAATGGGTTAGATAGTGTTGACCAAGTTAAAGAAATTGTTTTTAATGCCAGTTATTTAGTGATGGGTTTGGGTGATGTTTACTTAGGCGCACCTGTAGCTACTCCCCTCGATCCACGCCATCGTTTAGTTACGACAAAATACAATCCGGCACGTACTTGGACGCCTGAAAATGCGGTGGGAATCGGCGGTGCGTATATGTGTATCTATGGCATGGAGGGACCGGGAGGCTATCAGTTTGTAGGGCGTACTGTGCAGGTTTGGAATACGTTTCGGCAAACGGCGGATTTTCAGGAAGGGAAGCCTTGGTTATTGCGGTTTTTTGACCAAATTCGCTTTTATCCTGTATCGGCTTCAGAATTGCTTAAATATCGCGAAGATTTTATTCACGGTAGAGTGCAACTGGATGTTCAGAAAGAAGTTTTTAGCTTGAAGCAATATAATCAGTTTCTGAATTCAATTGCTCCTGAATCTGCTGCTTTTAAAGCTAAACAGCAAGCCGCATTTGAAGCAGAACGCGAACGTTGGGCAGTGGATAATTTACATATTGAAGATATCGATAATGTTGATTTTTTACCTAACGAGGAATCATTTGATTTACCACCGAATAGTCAGGTTGTTGCAGCTCATGTTCCGGCAAATGTTTGGCAAATTCTTGTTGAAAAAGGGGCAGAAGTTCGGGAAGGCGATCGCTTAATTATTCTGGAATCGATGAAAATGGAAATTGCCATTACTTCGCCTTCTTCCGGTACTGTGATTGAAGTTCTCTGCACCCAAGGACATATGGTTTCGGCAGGTCAGGCACTTTTTGTGATTCAAGCTTGAACTCTCTGCAATGTTGCGTCTGAAGAAGTTATCGCATCCAAAGGGCGAATCTTGCCTGATTTCCCTGCAACCGCTCGGACACATTCTTGTTCCGACAGTGGGAACGCAGTACAGCAAGAATGCGGTTGAAGTGGAAATCACGATTGCGGCAAAACCAGGCGCATTTGTTACAATTATTAATATGGTTAACTTCCCTCATCTGAAGTACACCCTCTATGAGCAGCGCACGCGAAATCCTGTCAAGGGAATTGTACGTGATTTGCTGTAACAGCAAGCGAAATAGGACGCCAACTCAGTGCTGAAGTTAACATTCGTGTTTTGAGGGGAAGCTCTCCGGCACGAGAAATCCTCAATTTTGCCCAGAATTAAGGAGTTGATTTGATTATCTTGGGTAGCAATATCAGGATGGTAACGGGTCGAGTGTTCTTCGGCTATGGCGTAGAGACAATCCTGAGTAAGGCAGATTGCCCTGTTGCTGTAATTACTTCGTCTTCGCTTCTTTTGACTAGTTTGGGAAGCAAAAAGGCGATCGCTGTTGCTGCCCGCTACCTTTTACGATAATGAAGAAACGCCAACTTTTACAGTCTAGTGCCGCCATAGTAGGCGTCGCTTGTCTATCACCTTATTTACTTAAGAAAGCAACAGTCATGACAACATCTAAGAGTGAATTTGAAATTAATAAAACCGAGGAAGAGTGGCGCAAAGAGTTGACACCCGAACAGTTCCAGGTGCTGCGGAAACATGGCACAGAACGCGCTCATACTAGTCCACTTGATAAGCAATATGATCAAGGGACTTATGTCTGTGCGGCGTGCGATTTGCCGCTTTTTACATCGGAAACCAAATTCAACAGTCGCACGGGTTGGCCAAGTTTTTCCGACCCAATTGAAAATGCGATCGGCATATCTGTTGACAAATCATTATTTATGACCAGAGTTGAAGTGCATTGCCATCGCTGTGGCGGACATTTAGGTCATGTATTTAATGATGGTCCTGCGCCTACTGGCAAACGCTACTGCATGAATGGCGTTTCGCTGAAATTTATTGGCGCCTGATCGTACAAAGTTTCGGTAGTTTTACAAAGATGCGATCGCTTTCATGGCAACAAACTAAAAGGCGATCGCGTCTTATTAAAACCTTGAGCTGTGGCAAATCGCATATTGTCAAGGGTGTAGGGAATTACCAAATGGGGCTTGCCGTAATCGTGAACTCAGTAAGGCGTTAATGTCACATTTATGTGGCAAAAATGCTCAACTAATGACCATTTTTAATGTATAGAGGGAATCTGGCGCTTCTGCCTGCGTTGAAAGCGAGTCCAGAGTAATACACCGCTAAAAATTAGTGTTGAAAGCAGCACCACACTAGCACCAGAAGCGATATCGAAGTGGTAGCTAAGGTAAATCCCAACAAACGAAATCGCCGCGCCCAAAGCCCCAGAAATAATCATCATGTAGCCAAAATGATTGCTCAAAAGTCTGGCAATTGAAGCCGGGATCACTACGGCAGAAATAATCAACGTTACCCCTAATATATTGAGCGTTGCTACTAGCAAAGTTGCCAACATTAAAGCAAACAAAGTATCCATTGCCAATACAGGTACACCATGAACCTGAGCAACCTCTCGATCAAAAGACCAGAATAGTAAAGGGCGATAAAAGCAGAAAACCAAACCCAGAAGAATAATCGTCACTCCCGTAACTACCCATAAATCCGTTGGAGAAACGCCTAATACGTTACCGAAAAGAGCCGCTTCAAAGTTTTGGCTAAATTTTCTGTAAGTACTAATAATCGCGACTCCTAAAGCAAAACTTGCCGTTGTGACAATGCCAATTGCCGCATCTGAATAAACTTTGTTTCCGGTCAAATATTGGATTAGCAAAGCTGCAAAAAAGCCCCAAATTCCAGAGCCAATGTAGAAATTCAGCCCCAAAACATAGCTTAATACAGCTCCCCCCAAAATCGCATGGGAAAGTCCATGGGCAATATAGCTCATGCGGCGGGTGGTGATATAAACCCCCATAACACCGCACAATAGCCCCGCCATCATCCCTACGAGAATGGCGCGCGTAAAAAATTCATAGCGAAACGGTGTGAGGATAAGATCCATTATTGATGGTCTTCAAAATAGACAGTTGAGCGGTCTTGAAGTAAGATTGGCGGCAAGTTGCGCTGCATTTTATGGCGTAGGGAAGTCCCGCTGCTGGCGATTAAAATTCGGTCGTTTTGATGGAAAACTACCATTTCTGCGCCAAATGTTCGCTCTAAAGTTTCGCTGGTGAACACATTAATCGGTTCACCTTGACAAATTAAGCCGTGATTAAAACACACCACCCAAGGCAAGTGAGTTGCTACAGAATTGAGGTCATGGGTAGAAAGTAAAATGGTCAAACCTTGCTGATTCAAATCAGCCAACAGGTGCAAAAGTTCGTGCTGGACACGCAAATCCGAACTACTAGTTGGTTCATCTAAAAGGACAATTTCTGGTTCTCCCACCAAGGCACGGGCGAGGAAAACCCTTTGCTGTTGTCCCCCGGATAAATCACCAATCGGTTGACTGGCGATGTGTGCGACTCCAACTCTGTCAAGGAGTTCTCTGGCGGCGAGGCGATCGCGTTTACTCGGCCACGGCCAAATCTTCTGTTGTTTATAACGCCCCATCATCACCACTTCTTCAGCGGTAACGGGAAAAGTCCAGTCCACTGTCTCGACTTGCGGCACATAACCCACTTTTGGCGGTGCTACCCCTGGTTTTAAGCGCCTTCCCCGAAACCAAACTTCCCCCGCCCAAGGCTGAATTAATCCGAGAATTGCCTTAATTAGGGTGCTTTTCCCACTTCCAGAGGGTCCGACTAAGCCAGAAAGCTGACCGGGATAGAGAGTTAAATTGACGTGTGTAAACACAGGCTGAGTTTGATATCCACAAGCCAGGTTTCTAACTTCAAGGATTGGTTCCATTAAGTTTTCTGATATTACTTAATTGCTGTTGGTCCTACGACATTCGTCGTGTTGACTGTTTTCACAAAGTCAGGATTGCCCCCCAAATTTTCGGCGATAATCCGCAGATTGTTTACCATCATGCCGATATAGGTATGTTCAGGGTTCTTGTTTTCCATCGCATTCGCTGCTCCATCTTTACCGGGTAATTCGTCGTCGGCAGTATTAGCTATTTTCACTTTGGCTTCACGAGCAATTTGTTCTGCCACTTTGCTAGGGTAAACTTCTGAACCAAAAATTGCCGGAACACCGGTTTTACGGATTTGATCGGTGAGCTTTGCCAAGTCTTTGGCGGAGGGTTCTTTAAAATCAGAAGGTTGAATCGCACCAATTACTTCAAAGCCATATTCTCTCGCCCAATAAGCCCAGGAGTCGTGGTAGGTGAGGAGTTTGCGGTTTGTTGCAGGAATAGTGGCGACAACAGCGCGGGTGGCTTTGTCTAACTCGTTGAGGCGTTGCAGGTAGTTTTTCAGGTTTGTGGCATAGTAGTCTTTGCCTGCGGGGTCTAATGCGGTTAATTGTTCAGCAGCTAATTTGGCATATGCTTCAGCGTACTTGGGATTCACCCACAAGTGAGGATTTGGGTCTCCTTTTTCTTTGGGAAAGCTGAAGTCGAACATCCACTGATCTTTGGTGATAGTGTTGTTACCTAATTCGTAGATTTTGGTGTCTTTAGGCTTAGAAGTGCTTGCCAGTTTTTTTGTAGGAGATTCCAGGTTTAAGCCATTGACGAGAATCAAGTTAGCTTGGCGTAGCAAATCAGCATCCGAGGGACGAGGCTCGAAGGTATGGGAGTCAGTGCCTTCTGGAATGATGCCTTTAACTTCAACGCGATCGCCTGCAATATTGCTAACAATATTGGTTAGGGGGGCAACTGTTGTGACGACTAACAGTTTATTTTGTGCTTTTTGGTCGCTAGCTGGAGTAGTCGTGCTATCGGCATTGGGGCTAGGGGACACGGCTTGGTCAGACGGCTTAGTGCAAGCGACGACGGTTAAGCTGAGTCCCAGTAAGAGTGCATAGAGGTTTTTCATGGCAGTCAAGCGTAAGGAACACTCTTAATAGACCTTTTTCTGCCTAAAAATTCTATGCCCCTCCCTTGCATTGACTAATTCGGCTCTTTGCTATACAAGGGCTTCAGTTATCACTAGTAATCTTGATGTATCGGATGCGATCGCAATTTATTGATATGACCGATCATCCAAATTCAATCACGCCCACACACTCAAGATTTTAGTCCTTGTCTTGCCAACGAGAGTAAGTGCAATGCCCCGACTTCAGTTGCCGGATCTTCTCTCCATCCTCCAAACAACCCCTGTCACTAGAACCGCCACACAAAGAATCAGTGCTGCAATGTGAAACGTTCCCTGCAACCCATAAACCAACGCTTCAATTGGTGCAGCTTTAACATCGGTGTGTTGTGCCAAGTTGGCATTACTTAAGGACAAACTCGCAAAGACAGCGCCTAAAAGTGGCAACCCTGCCGTCTGTCCCAAAGTGCGCGTCAAAGACAACAACCCGGAAGCAATGCCCAACTTCTCACGAGAGACTCCGCCCATAATGGCGCTGTTATTAGGCGACTGAAACATCCCCAACCCCAACCCAAATGGTGCAACCCGCACAATATAACCAAGTTCAGTTAACTGAGCATCAAATGTACTCGCCAGCAGACACCCAATCACCATCAACACCAACCCAATTAAGCTGATAATACGCGGTCCAAAACGGTCAGATAGAGAGCCGGAAATTGGGGCGATGATGCCGCCTAAAATGGGCGAGACAGCCAGGAGTAGCCCCACCTGTTGCGTGGAATACTGCAAAACCCACTCCAGGAAAAAGGGCAAGATAAAAATGATCCCGGCAATAACAATAAACACTAACACCCCGGTTAACAAGCTGAGGCTAAACTGAAGGTTACGAAAAATCCGTAAGTCCAGCATTGGCTGCTTGATCCGGGCTTCCAGCGCCAGAAAACACGCCAAACCAATAGCGGCAGTTGTTAACAAAGTGATAGTTGTGCCACTGCTAAAACCCTGATTTTGTCCATCAGTCATTCCCAGGGCAAAGCAAGTTAAAGTCACCGTCATAATCAACGCCCCAAGCGCATCAAAGCGCTGTTTTGCCCCGCTACCCCTAGAGGCAGGAACAAAACGGATGATAATGAAGGTTGCGACAATACCAATCGGAACATTGATCCAAAAAATTGTCCGCCAACCAGCTATCTGAATCAGTAGTCCTCCCACTGTGGGACCCAGGGCAACTCCTAATGAGACAACTGCACCAATAATCCCTAATGCCCGCCCACGTTCTGAATCTGGAAAAACTTCAGTAATAATCGCCGCGCCCAAGGCTGAGATAAATACAGCACCTAGTCCCTGAAGTCCCCGAAAGGCGATTAACGAGTATACTCCTGGTGCAAGTCCGCACAACATTGAACTGATTGTAAACACAACCAGTCCTCCTAGATATAATCGTTTCTTGCCAAATATATCGCCTAATCTTGCCGCACCAAGTACCAAGGCGGTGATGACGAGTAAGTAGCTTAAAACAACCCATTGAATTGTTGCAAAGGTGGTTTGCAGAGTTTGTACCAGTGTTGGTAGGACAATATTAACGGCACTGGTATCGATGGTAAACATTAGGACGCCCATCCCGATGCCTAGCATTGCCAACCATTTATTTTGAGGTGGACTAGCTGAGGAATGCGTCGTACTTCTCATAGTTAATGTTTGTTAAGTGAGTTTTGATCACTTATTTAGTTGCTGGGTTTAGTAATCTATTTCACTTAATTTTTTTAGCATTTCTGAATTGGAGGATGAATATATTTTGGGAAAATCCCAGCGTGGTTGCCTTCATCTATGACAGCGTAAGCATAGCAAAATCGAAGGTGAGGATGTTACCTCTACACAAAAAAGCAGCCCTTGATTTCAGAAACGCCATTTTTTAAAAAGGTTTTTATTATTTACTAATTAAAATAGTGAGGACTATTAGCTTTCGGTATATCTTTGGAAGTATTTTTATATTAACTCAACTTCAAAAAAATGTCGTAGATTTTAACACGGCTTTACTAACAGCCAGAAGATCTACCATTCCATTTAAGGCAATTATTTTTGCCTTTTTTAAATTCATGTCAGACTTAATAGTTCGATTTTATTTTACTTAATTAAGGCTTTGAATCAGCACTCCGGCTGCTTCCTGTAGGGAAGCGTAATTTACCTCAGGTTTCCCGTTGATGTAGTATCTGCCATCTACGGAAGCACAAATCGTGCCGATTACTTGTCCATCTACACCAGATACTTCTAATAACTGATCGATTTTGTTAGGTTGAAAACCTTCGAGAGTTGTTTTCCAATCAGTTTGATCAATAGCCCGGATTCTAATAGTTTCTTCCATGTAATTGACTCCTGATAAATTTTATTGATCGATTTGAGTACTACCAACTCGCAACATCGCCTTGCAGAACTTATAACTTGT
>CADCTM010000897.1:10347-16954 GCA_902805485.1 uncultured Coleofasciculus sp.
CGCATCTAGTAATGTATCGACCTCAGCATTAGAAGATAGAAAAGAAAATAGATGTTTAAATTGAAGTTTTCCTTGCCGATCTAGAAGAAACTGGGCAGGTAAAGGCGCACCTAGTGCTTGACCAGTTTCATAAGCTTGAAAGCTGCCGCAGCTAGGGTCACTGAGAAGTGGCATCTTTAAGTTAAGATCTTTGACAACTTGTTGACTTTGCGTTGTATCTGTACTTGTAATCATCAACACCTCAACACCCTTCTCGATAAAGCGCTCGTAGTTTTCATTCATGGCTCTGATATGAGGAAAGCACAAAGGGCAATACTGTTTTTCGGTGAAGATACGGGTAAAGGCAAGGAGAACGGGTTGCTTACCCCGGTAATAGGATAGCCTGACCTGACGATTATTGGTAATATCAGGCAGCTCAAAATCAGTGGTTGTTTGTTCTACTTTTAACGTGTTGGTGGCTGGAATTGGCAGAAAGTTCCGGAGGAAACGCTCGTTGAGGAGACCGCTAAAGTCAGTGGAAGTCAGCATTAGGTGTTGAATCCTTATTAACACACACTATATAATTTTTAACCCCAACACGCTTGAAGGATAATTCTCTCGTTGGCGCGTTGGGGATGATTTCTAAGTTCAAAGCTGACAAGTCAGTTGATTTTTAGACTGCAGCAAAGAAGACTTTTGCTTTGATGGGATCGGGAACCATTGTCTTATCTCCTGGTTGCCAACCCGCTGGGCAGACTTCATCTGGATGCGACTGCACGTATTGGATTGCTTGCAAGGTACGTAGGGTTTCGTCAACGCTACGACCAAACGACAAGTTGTTGATGGTTGAGTGTTGGATGACGCCATCTTTGTCGATGATGAATAAACCCCGCAGCGCGACACCTGCATCAGGGTCTAGGACGTTGTAGGCGATGCTGATTTCCTTTTTGATGTCGGAAACCAAAGGATAGTTGAGGTCGCCGATACCGCCAGATTTACGGTCTGTCTGAATCCATGCTAGGTGTGAGAATTCACTGTCAACGGAAACCCCAAGAATTTCAGTTCCTAATGCTTTGAATTCGTTGGCGCGATCGCTAAATGCTGTAATTTCTGTGGGGCAGACAAAGGTGAAGTCCAGCGGATAGAAAAACAGAACGACGTATTGACCCCGATAGTCAGATAGTTTAATCGTTTTGAATTCTTGATCGACTACAGCCGTTGCGCTGAAGTCGGGGGCTTGTTGCCCTACCCGCAGACATCCTTGTGTCAGGTTGCTCATGAAGTTACTCTCCTTGAATATATTCTAGGTATACATCGCTGCTAAAGTCGTGACAACTTTACCTGTGCAAGCGAATTTTGATTTATTTACGAACTGTTACAAATATATCATAGTCATAACGGTTTTGAGTACGACTTTGTTGAAGGAGAGTGAGGGACACTATAGCGGAAATCCTCTAAATTTGTCTGTGGGAAGCCGCGCAGCCAATTTCCCTCCTGAGTCAGTGATATGCTTGTTTGTTACCCATTCTTAAAGAGCCATTTTGAGTGAAAGACTTAGATACGCGGGAATGGCTGTTAACCAATGGCTTAGGTAGTTTTGCCAGTGGTACAGTTTGTGACGCTCGTACTCGAACTTACCACGGTTGGTTGATTGCAGCTCTTGATCCGCCGGGGGGTCGTACTTTGTTGCTATCTCATCTTGATGCCAGTTTGGAGGTAGCGGGAACGTTATGGGCGCTATCAACGAATTTCTGGTGTGGGGGCAAGGTAGAACCGCTGGGCTACCAGCTACTGCAATCATTTGAAGTCGATCCAGTTCTCAAATGGGCTTGGGGGGCACAAAGTTGGCAACTGACACGGAAGCTGCTAATGCCTTATGGCTTAGTTAAGGAAGACTCAACTGCGAATCCAAAATTGTGTAACCGCCTGTTGATTCAGTATCGATATGAAGGCAGGGAAACCGCTACACTCAGATTAAGACCCGTGATTGGCGATCGCAATTTTCACCATCAGCAATCTGAGAAAGAGGATTTACAATTTTCGCAATTAGTTGGGCCGACGCAAATTTACCTCCAAGGAACTCGTGCAGGTCAAGTTGGGGTGCCCTGGAAACTGCGGTGGAGTAAGGGCAATTATCAACCCGATGGGACTTGGTATTGGAATTATTACTATCCAGAAGAAAATAGGCGAGGATTAGGGGACAAAGAAGACCTTTATAGTCCTGGCTACTTGAGTGTGGTTCTGAATCCTGGAAATACCATAACTCTGGAGGCAACAGTGGGATGCTCTCAAACGGGACTCCCGGAACTTGATGCTCAATCATTTGAGAAGGCAGTACTCTCAGAGCAAGAACGACAACGCCAGTTATTTGATTTGGCATCGGTTGCGATCACAAGTGAGCGGGAAGTCATTTGGCATCAACTGTTGCGAGCAGGAGACCAATTTATTGCCTACCGTAGTTCAATTGAAGGTCCGACGGTCATTGCCGGTTATCCTTGGTTTAACGATTGGGGGCGCGATACACTGATTGCTCTACCAGGACTAGCTTTAGCAACGGGGCGTTTTGAAGAAGCAAAGGGATTACTGAAAACTTTTGGGAGTTATTGTCGTGATGGTTTGATTCCGAATACGTTTCCGGATGCGGGGGCGCAACCGATTTATAACAGTATTGATGCTTCGCTCTTGTGGATTGAAACATTAGGGCTTTATTTAGAAACAACCCAAGATTGGGATTTTTTAAGCCAGCAGTATTCTGTAGTCCGAAGAATCTACAAAGCCTTTACTGCGGGGACGCTTTATAATATTCGGGTTGATGCTTCTGATGGGTTACTTACCTGGGAATCACCGAACGTTGCCTTAACTTGGATGGATGCCGTAATTGATGGTAAACCAATTACGCCGCGTCAGGGAAAACCTGTAGAAATCAATGCTCTTTGGTATTCAGCATTGTGTTGGACGATCAAGTGGACTCAAAAACTATTAGAAAACCCGACAGCGGATCGAGTGCGTCTGTTACAGCAAGCGCAACGTTACGAGCAACAAGCGAAACAAGTGAAGGCATCCTTACAAAAGTTTTGGAATCCTGAGCGAAATTATTTTTACGATACGATTGAACCGGATGACCGATTAGATGCTCGAATTCGTCCCAATGCGGTGATTGCGCTTTCTTTATATCATTGTGGTTTTCCGAAGGAACAAGCGCGTAGGGTTTTGCAGGTAGCACGAGATCGCTTGCTGACACCCTACGGTTTGCGAAGTCTTGACCCGGCTGATCGCGATTACATTAGTTACTATAATGGCGATCGCATACATCGGGATCAGGCTTACCATCAGGGTACAGTTTGGAGTTGGTTGATTGGACCCTTTATCCGTGCCTGGAAGCGTTTTTATGAGACAGAAGCTGTTCCTTGCGACTTGCAGAGCTTTCTGGATCACTTCGAGCAGCAAGCTTGTATTGGTTCTATTTCTGAGATTTTTGATGGCAATCCGCCTCACTCGCCTCAGGGAGCGATCGCGCAGGCTTGGTCAGTGGCTGAACTCATTCGTCACTTCTCGGATTTTTGAAGAAATCTAACCTTCAACGTTAAAACGAGCAAGAACCAAGAGATACCTTTGTCTTGGTGGTTCTACTCGTCTTTGAAAACTGTCGGCAGTAATAATTTTGGAGAATGGCTCAGGCGAGAGTTGAACTTGCGACCTTGGGCTTATGAGTCCCCTGCTCTACCACTGAGCTACTGAGCCAAGCTTTTTAAGCTTTTTTAATTTAGCATAGCTGCCCTGAAAATTACTACCCCCTAATTAAGTTTTTGGAGGGGGAGCCATCTGGCTCCCACTAATAGGTATGAACGAAATCGAACAGTAAGCTACTGACGGGGCAAGAAAGCGATCGGGTTGACGGCTCCCCGTCCCGTTGTATGCACCTCAAAGTGAGTGTGAGGGCCTGTGCTATGACCTGTGCTGCCCATTTCAGCAATTTGTTGACCCTGTGTAACCTCTTGTCCGCGACGCACCAAAATCCGGTTGTTATGGGCATAGAGGGTTAGGCTGCCATCTGGATGTTGAATTTCCACCAAGTTGCCGTAGCCACCAGAATTCCAACCAGCCTTAGCAACAACACCAGGAGCGGCGGCAACAACGGGTGTACCAACAGGAGCGGCAATGTCAATGCCTTTGTGCATCCGTCCCCAACGCCAACCATAGCCAGAGGTCAGGACGCCCTTAGCCGGCCAGATGTAGCTATTGGACTGAGTAGGGCTATCGGGTGGATATAAGGCGGGGATTTCTGGAGAAACGGTTTCTCCAACGGGTGTCCGTAGGGACGGGTTATACCGATCCGTGGGTGCTGGCGCTGATGCCACTAGTCCCCGTGGGGGTAGTGAAGCTGCTGCAGCGGGGGGAGGCACTTCGATGTTGATTGGACCTTGTTGAGCCTGCTGTTGCTGCCGTCTTTGAAGATCCGCCTGTAAGCTCTCATTGGAGCGCTTAGGATTGAATTCAGGGTTAATCCGGATTGGGGTAGGGTTATTCCCTCTTGACGGCGCGGGTTTTGTCACGCTGGGAACGACAACATTTCTGGGTGCGCTGGCTTGAGTTGTTTCTGGCTGCTGCCCAAAGTCTTCCCGCAGCTTGAGGATGTCAGATCTCAAGCGATCAATGTATGGGTTTGCTTTAGAGTCAACTTGATCACTGGGCTGAGTTTCAACCACTGTGGAAGTTGGTTTGGCATTGCTAACCCGGGTAGATGGCGATACAGGCAGTTGCAGTGATTGTGCTTGAGATTGGGGCTGAGTCGGTACAACGGGCGTAACCCGATTTGACACAGTAGGAGCGGCAAGGAGCGGTGTTGCCACTGAGCGAACCTGCTGTCCGGAGGCACTGCTGCCAGTTTTGGAGTTGGCACCAGAAAGCAAGGTGAAGGGCTGCGTGGTAGTCAGAGCCGATTGAGCTTGTGGAATTTTCAGTTGCTGATTGACATTGAGTACGTTGGGATTATTCAGCCCGTTTGTTCGGATCAGTTCTGAACTAGACAAGCCATGACGACGTGCGATCGCTTCTAATGTGTCTCCAGGTTTGACCTGGTAGAGGTTAGCCGATGTTGATGAGGTCAGAGTTGGGATCACCACTGGCTGCGGCACTTTGGGCTTTGCAGCGGCTTCTTGGGTAGTGACTGGCTCAATTCTTGAATTGGGCGTTGTTGGCGATGAGGGAGTTGTGGATGGAGAAGAGGCAATTTCCGGAGTCGGTACGCTGATGACTACTGATGACTCGGGGGTTTTTGCCGATGAGGGAGTTTTGAATGGAGAAGAGGCAATTTCTGGAGTCGGTACGCTGATGACTACTGATGACTCGGGGGTTTTTGCCGATAAGGGTTCTATTGTCCCAGATGCGGTTATTTGAGGGCTTGGCACCGGAAGCGTTACTGGACTTGTTGGTGCCCCCACTGTTGGTTTTGAAGCGTTTGCAACTGACTCCTCAGTTTTGAACGCTGTAGAGGGTAGGGTGACAGGAGTTGCTGGTTTCGCTGCTGAGGCAACTTCCGTTACGCCTGTTTCCTGTTGGGATAGATTGATAGACTCCTCAGACCTCAACTCCGCCAGACTGTCATTTAAGCGGTTCCCTTGCTCTTTTAAGCTGTTTAGGGCAATTTCTTGTCTCGCCTTTAAAAGGTCGTTAACATTGCCAGGAACCGTGACAGATTCACCTGCTTGTAGCTGACTCGTTTCCGACGGCAGCGCAGATGCCTGCAACTGTGTCGGCTTCACACCATAAGATTCGGATAATGTTTCGATGGTTTCGCCGGTTTTCACTTCGTGAACAATACCGTTCACGGGAGGAATCTTTAGCTTCTGTCCCACTGGGAGAACAGCACTCGACTGAATGTTGTTAGAAACCGCGATCGCTTCCGGCTGTATCTGATAAGACTTGGATAATTCCCACAGGGTTTCTCCTTCTCGCACCCGATGTTCAACTACAGGTGACGGAGTGGACGTTAAATCTACTGCCGTTTCTTGCTTTATCGGCGTTGGCGTTGAGGCGGCAACAACTGATGTTACTGCTGGTGCAGAATCAACACTTGTACTCGGTTCAATGGCAAGAGTTGGCAAATTTGGCTCCGTGGCTACTGCCTCTTGGGCCATCGCTTCATCGCCTTGCTGAGGCAGCAATAAGCCAGCAGCTCCCATTGATATTGCCAATCCAATCATTGCGGCAGAAGTACGCGCTCTATGGTTCACTTCGGTGGGAACTGTTGCCCCGACCGATTGCTTCCCAATATAGAGCTTCAATAACGCCTCAAAGGAGTCTGCGGCACTAGAAGGAACTTGTTTAACCTTCTGCGTAAATGTTCGTTTCAAAAACGACCTCCTGGTGTGTGACGAGCGCTTAACAATTCCTGAATGATTTTTTACCAGTCAATGAGGCAACTCACTTCAGAATGTGATCATAATCACAGACAGTAAGCATACTTACGCAAGAGTACCTTGCTTTTTTAATTTATACAAGTTGCTTTTCAATTTAGACAAGTTGACTAGACCGGTAAAATTTTATCCTTAACAGCAATACATCGATTCACCCTTAAAGAAGCAATAACAAGGTGTCTAAGGAGAACAATAATTCGACAAGAGACCCC
>CADCTM010000897.1:16964-17370 GCA_902805485.1 uncultured Coleofasciculus sp.
AGAGACCCCTAAGGTATTGGTATAGATGCTGCTACAGGGTACTGGATAGAACATACTGAACGGGCAGGCTTCCCTCCGGAAGATGGCTAACGACTCAAACAAAAATCAGGGATTTTTTAGATTCGGATCATTCCGGAACACCCTGCAACCGCTTAGTTTAGCAAGTCAATGGCTCACTGCTGTGAACTTTACGATACTTATGGCTAAGACACCAAATTCATAATCCTACAGCTTTAACTCGGTATTGACGCTTAGTCGGGCTTCCACACAAGGGCTAAAAGCCTGATTTCCCTTGATACTCAGTGCTTTTGACTTTCTTGACCTGACCAATTTTGGATGAGCAAAATCTATCAGTTAGTTCGTGGTTCTTCTTCAGCTTCTTTATACAAATTTCTTATCACTGTAC
>CADCTM010000897.1:17380-20712 GCA_902805485.1 uncultured Coleofasciculus sp.
AGTGCTTAATCATTTTTTTGCTGAGTATATAAGCTTAATCGCGAGCCGAAAAAATCTTACGCCGCCACCGATTTGAATTTTATCTAATTACGATTAAATATATTTATCTACATATAAAAATAGAGTGTTTAAGAGCGGCTGCTGGGGAATCAAGGAGCTGCAACTTGTTGAATCACTCAGCCTGAAAATACAAGCCAAGAAGCGTAAAATAACTTGAAAGTAATGCTCAAATCCTTTGGGAAGAAGAACATTATTAGGCATTAGAAAGCACCTTACTCCACATAACCTAACTGACGCCGCGCTTCAAATAAACCAACCGCCGCACTAACTGACAAATTCAAACTGCGAACCCCTGGCTGTGCCATGGGGATATACACTGTATCACTGCAAGCATCTATTACATTGGATGGTAAACCCTTGGTTTCACTGCCAAACAATAGCCAGTCATGGGTTTGAAACTGGAACTTAAGATAACTACATTTTCCCGCAGTGCTGAAACCAATCCAGCGACCACTTTGCTGCTGATGAACGACTTCAAAGGCATCAAGTGACTCATGATAATGGAAGTCAACATAAGGCCAGTAATCTAGTCCTGCTCGTTTCAGATAGCGATCGCTAATTTCAAAACCCAATGGCCCAACTAAATGTAACTGAGTACCCGTTGCCGCGCAAGTTCGGGCAATATTCCCTGTATTTGGCGGAATTTGGGGGTGAATAAGGACAACCTTCAGCATGAAATGCTCAAACCGCTCCAACCAAATGATAAACCTTTGTTAATCAATGCACATTTCTGCCTCAAGAAAGAGGTCATATAGATTTTCTTAATAGCTCTACAGCGATCGCAAGCAATTAAATATTTTGATTTGTGAAGCGTCGCTCCAGAAGGAAAAATTCATGCACTTGGGTACAAGTTTTAAGACGTTCTAGTCGGGATAGACCGAGCGCGATTGAGTTCCAGGCTACCCCAAAGCCCTAAGCCGCCAAAAGCTGGCATAACTTATCTTCAAGTTCCTGTTCCTGTTCAAACATCCCTTGAATCGCTTGCACAATCACACTGTGGCTGTCGGAACTGTCGGAGTATAAATTTAACCACTGCTGGGCGGTATTTCCCTCCCGTAGCAGCTTCTTCACAGGCGAGAGGAAACAACTAAAGCCGTGCTTTTTCGCTGTCGGCAACACCTCTTGATACAGTTCCTCAATCCAATCTCGCGCCAGAATTGGTCTACCATCCTGCCAATGTTGCAGAGTTGCGTCCAAACTTTGACGGGCGGCAGCCGCTTCATTGGCATCCGTTAAGACTACTAAGTCTTCGGCACGGGTAGCAGCAGGTAAGGTACTAAGTTCTAGAGGATCGAGATGGGGATCTTCAATCAATTGCCAGATCCGCGCCTCAATTAAGGCTGTAATCGCCAGCAAGGCAATAGGATCGGCAACTAAGTCACAAATCCTCAATTCCAAACGGTTGAGGTTGTAGGGGCGGCGATCGCCATTTGGGCGTACCGATGTCCAGAGGTGACGCACATTTTGCATCGTCCCCGCTTTCAGTTGGTCTTGTGTCCAGCCAATGAAGTGAGAATGACTTTCAAATAAAGGCACATGAGTCGGTGTTTTCGGAAATAGTCCCCAACGGGTGGAATGATAACCCGTGGGCTGTCCCTTAAGAAATGGGGAGGACGCACTCATTGCCAGGTAAAGAGGCGCTTCTAGACGCACAAGGCGGATCGCGCGCATCAGAAGTTCCGGGTCACTAATGCCAATATTGATATGAACGCTGGCAGTAACGACTTTTGTGCCGTAGGTTTGCTCGATATAGTCGTGATAAGGGTTATTGGGGTCAGAACGATGGAAGACTTCGCTGGGTTCTAGAGACAAGGTGCTTCCGGGAATTAAGGTATAGTCGCCCAATCGCTTTAAATAGGCGCGTACCTGCTGCCGGGGGCGTACCAGGGCACATAATAAGCGATCGTAGGAACATAAGGGGGCAGTCGTATATTCGACATTACGGCTATCTGGCTCGCGCACAAATCCGTCCAAGGCAGCAACAATTTTGTCAGAAAGACCGACAACCTCCCCTTGAGGTGTGCCAGTATACATTTCAATTTCAAAGCCTTTCGATAGCTGCACGGTTTTTCCTCGGCTGAATTGAGTAGGAACTAAAAGTACGATAGGTCAGGAAACTTATGAAAATGTATCAATACATACAAAAAAAATCCTCTTTCAATAGTTGAGCATTAAAGTCGATACTGCTTATAGACAACACTGGCGGCACGATGGAGTAAGGAATGTCGATAAATGAGGGCGTCTAGGTCTTCAGCATAGCCTCCGCCAATAACGCTAGCAACAGGATAGCCTGCGGCAACACAAGTAGTGAGGACTTGCATTTCACGGCGGTAGATCCCTGTATCAGTGAGGGCAAGTTTGCCTAAGCGATCGCTTGCGTGCGGGTCTACTCCTGCGTCATATAGGATTAAATCAGGCTGAATTTCTGAAAGTAAGTCAGGAAGATATTTGGCTAGGGTTTGCAGATAGGCATCGTCATCCATTCCGACTGGTAATGGTATGTCTAAATCACTTTTTTGTTTTGTGCCAGGAAAGTTGACTTCACAATGCATTGAGAAGGTGAAAACGCTGCTGTCATCTTGGAAAATAAAGGCAGTACCGTCTCCTTGATGAACATCGAGGTCAAGGATTAAAATTTTTTGAGCAAGTCCAAGCTGTTGGAGGACACGGGCGGATATGGCTAAGTCGTTGAAGATGCAAAATCCTGAACCGTAACTAGGAAAAGCATGATGGGTTCCTCCTGCTGTGTTACAAGCTAAACCATATTTTAGCGCCAGTTGGGCGGTGAGGATGGTGCCCCCGACGGCTGTGCAGGTACGATTGACTAAGGCGGGACTCCAAGGTAAACCGATGCGTCGTTGTGCTTTTGAGTCGAGAGTGCCTTCACGGTAGGCTTGGACGTATTCTGGAGTGTGAACTAGTTCAATCCAGTTTGTGGGTGGGGGTTCGGGGGTATGGAATTGTTCGGGTGTGGCGACTTTATCGGTGAGGAGAAGTTGCTGGAGTTGGCTAAATTTGGGCATGGGGAAGCGATGCCCTTCTGGGAGGGGGACGACGTAATTCGGGTGGTAGATTATGGGTAAGTCCATTGGGTTTGAATTAGAACCGCAGATGTAGGCGCAAGGCTTGCCGTAGCATACGCAGATTAACGCAGATGAAGCGAGGGTTAACGGCGAAGGCGGCGACAGATTAAGCTAATGATAGTAAGGCGTTTGTATCACAAACTAAAAAACTTACGGATGGGGTGTAATCGCAAGAATTGTAATAACGTT
>CADCTM010000897.1:20722-21750 GCA_902805485.1 uncultured Coleofasciculus sp.
GACTCTAAAAGCCCCTGGAGTTCTATTCTCTACATATGCTTCAAATACGTCTTCTCCTTCAGGACTATAAAGAGAATTATATTTGTGAGTTTTTAGACCGGGGTGACGCATATTAGTTTGCATCAACCCTAGGGTTTTTAAGACTTTTTTGTATTTTTTTTGGTCTATTTCCTGAAGGTTAGCTAATGTTTCTTCCGCTTCAGGTTGAAATTCCAGCCGAAACTGCACTAATCATCAATCTCCAAGCCTGCATACTGAGCGAAAGAACCTAAGTAACGACCTTTTCCAGCTTGTGCCTGTCGCAGCCCACGTTCCAAAGAAGCCCAGGCTCTAGGATTTTGCCAAAGCCAGCGTTCTTCTTCAGGAATATCTTCTCGGCTCATGTAAGAATTTTTTACCATGAAACTGCTCTGGTGAACTAGTCCCAAAAGAAGCTTGCCAAGTGCATTTGATTCCTGCGCTTTCGTTTTTGCGAAATTTACAGAGTCATTAGACTTCAAGACAAGAACCGCAAAATTGATAATTTGTTCATCACTAATTTGAGCCAAATCATCCGCTTCAGGTACAGTAAATTGGAGACGCTCACTATCATCTTCCAACGCGAGACGAGCCTCCATATATTCCTGGTTTAAGGGCGAATAGCTCTTTGCTAGGACATGAAGTTGGGAAACATTGGCAGGGAACTTTTCAGCCGCTTCATTCAGAGATTTCTGCACTTCAACAGGTAGGGAATCATCCAGCCGGATTAGGGCGGTGAGGAAGGCTTTAATGGTAATTGCTTCTAAAGAATTCATTTAATAGTGAAGGCTGCCCACTAATAGGGGTGATTCTAAAGCTTTTGCTCTAGTTTTATTCTATCTATTATCAGAGCGATTTTTGCCAAACAACAAGCCCCGTAATAAATCTGAACTGTGTGGTTATAATTCTGCTGCTTCTGCTGTTTGCTCTAAACCAAAAAGTGGTTTTATACAGTTTTGCAATTCAAGATGCAATTCAGGGAAGTCTTCTTGAGTAGGAGTAATCAGCGC
>CADCTM010000898.1:0-373 GCA_902805485.1 uncultured Coleofasciculus sp.
TAATGGGTTAAGAGAAGTCTTAGAAAGACACTGTGGAGGAAGTCTCCCGGTTTCATATCTTTCCGCATTTCATGTTGCTCAAAAAATTTAGATTAAACCTTTAATTCCATAATAAATACAAGCAATTGCACCGACAAGATAAACAAACAAGGTGAGGAAAAAGCCGATTGCACGTCCTGGAGAGGGACCATAAGTTTTAATTAAACCCCATCCATGAGCAATTCGAGCTACCGTAAGAGTGCTACCGAGAAGCCATACTAGCCTAGTTGCTTGCATCAACTCCAGAGCGATTATAAACAGCAAAGCTAACGGTACATATTCTGTAAAATTCCCATAAGCACGTACCTTTCGCTGTAAAGCACCCTCATCTTCA
>CADCTM010000898.1:383-6812 GCA_902805485.1 uncultured Coleofasciculus sp.
GCGACAATATTCGGGTTAATTAAAGGATCAGGTTGCCTCACAACATCTTCTTTTGACTCACCATGCCAAAGTTTTGTTCTCGTCCGTGCCATGACAATGATGTTTGTAAGGACTAAGGCAATAATTCCGTTTATTCCAATGAAGAGAGTTGAGATGGGAATAAGATTAACGTTCATTCTTGATGCCTAAAAATTATGACGCTTGAGTATTCTTGAAAAGAGGAAATTATATCGAAGCGAAAAGTTGAGGATATTGTTAGATTAGAAAAAAAGTAAATATTATGGTAGCAACATCACCTCCCGCCGAACAACGAGTCTTATTACAAAACATTAGCTGGCAATTATTTGAAAGCCTTCTGGAGGAACTAGGAGAAAATCGCTCTACCCGGCTGGCTTACCACAAGGGAAAACTAGAACTAATGACGCCACTTTGGGAACATGAAAACTCTAATAGGCTAATAGATGTCTTGATTATCACTCTAATCGAAGAACTCAACCTTGAGTACAATTTGGGCGGTTCTATGAGAGTCAAACGTCAAGATATGGCAGCCGGAAAAGAACCTGACTCTTGTTACTACATCCAAAATGAAGCAAGGGTTAGAGGGAAAACTGAACTCGACTTTACTGTAGATCCACCGCCAGATTTAGCACTTGAAATCGATATTACTAGCAGTTCTCTAAATCAATTGGAGATTTATGCAGATTTAGGAATACCTGAAGTCTGGCGATACGATGGCAGTACGATACATTTCTATCAGCTACAAGCGAAAAAGTATGTGGAATGCGATTGCTCTCCCACCTTTCCCATCCTTGCCGCCCCGAAAGTTATAGAATTTTTAGACCAATGTAAAACACTTGGCGTCACAACTTCTAGCAATCAGTTCCGAGCTTGGGTCAGAAATCAGTAAAATAAAGCCTGTGCTATCTGTGTTGTGGGTTTCATGTCTACTACTCCTTTTTCCCCCGAAGAAATTGCTGCTGAACGTTTAAAGCCCGAAGAATATGAAGAAATTGTCAAACGATTAGGGCGTCATCCCAATAAGGCAGAGTTGGGGATGTTCGGCGTTATGTGGTCAGAACATTGCTGTTATAAGAACTCACGACCATTATTAAAGCAATTCCCAACAGAAGGCGATCGCATTTTAGTTGGTCCTGGCGAAAATGCCGGCGTCGTCGATTTGGGCGATGGGTTGCAACTTGCGTTTAAAATAGAATCCCACAACCACCCCTCCGCCGTTGAACCGTTTCAAGGTGCGGCGACGGGAGTTGGTGGCATCCTCCGAGATATCTTTACAATGGGGGCGCGTCCCATTGCTTTACTCAACTCCCTGCGTTTCGGTTCCCTGGAAGATGCCCGCACGCGAAGAATATTTAATGGTGTAGTTGCCGGAATTTCCCATTATGGTAACTGCGTCGGCGTCCCCACGGTCGGCGGTGAGGTTTATTTTGACCCAGCATACACTGGCAACCCCTTGGTAAATGTCATGGCGCTGGGATTGATGGAAACCCAAGAAATTGTTAAATCTGGAGCATCCGGCATCGGCAACCCTGTGCTATATGTCGGTTCTACGACGGGTAGGGATGGCATGGGCGGGGCAAGTTTTGCCAGTGCCGAATTGAGCGATAAATCGATGGATGACCGCCCTGCGGTGCAAGTAGGCGACCCTTTCCTGGAAAAATCTTTAATTGAAGCCTGCCTAGAAGCATTTAAAACTGGTGCTGTTGTCGCCGCGCAAGATATGGGTGCAGCCGGACTTACCTGTTCGACATCAGAAATGGCAGCCAAAGGTGGTGTGGGAATTGAGTTGGATTTAGATCTTATCCCAGCAAGAGAATTAGGGATGGTGCCTTATGAATACCTACTTTCAGAATCCCAGGAACGGATGCTGTTTGTTGCCGATAAGGGACGAGAACAAGAATTAATTGATATTTTCCACCGTTGGGGACTACAGGCTGTAGTTGCTGGGACAGTAATTAAGGAACCAATTGTTCGGATTTTGTTTGAGGGGAAGGTAGCTGCAGAAATTCCAGCAACGGCGTTGGCTGATAATACACCAATTTATCACCGGGAATTGTTGAGCCAAGCGCCGGAATATGCCCGTCTGGCTTGGGAATGGACGCCCCAATCTCTTCCTGTTTCTACAACAACGGGAATTGAAGTTCAAGGTAGCAACAAAACTTGGAATGATATCCTCTTACAACTGCTGGATACTCCGACGATCGCTTCTAAACGTTGGGTTTATCGTCAATATGACCATCAAGTTCAAAATAATACGGTAATTCTTCCAGGAGGTGCAGATGCGGCAGTTGTGCGAGTGCGCCCGCTGGAACCCTCTTCTATTAAGGGGATTCCGCAAAGAGGTGTTGCCGCAACGGTAGATTGCAACTCTCGTTACGTCTATCTTGACCCTTATGAAGGGGCAAAGGCAGTTGTTGCAGAAGCGGCACGGAACCTTAGCTGTGTAGGTGCAGAACCTTTGGCTGTTACGGATAATCTTAATTTTGGCAGCCCGGAAAAGGCGATTGGTTATTGGCAGCTAGCGTCTGCTTGTCAGGGGATAGCCCAAGCTTGTCGAGAAATGGCAACGCCTGTGACGGGAGGGAATGTTTCTCTCTACAACGAAACTCTTGATGCTACGGGTTCACCTCAGCCGATTTATCCAACGCCGGTAATCGGGATGGTGGGCTTGATTCCGGATGTAACGAAAGTTTGCGGACAAGGTTGGCAAGCGAGTGGTGATTTAATTTATCTATTAGGCTTGCCGCTAACTGCTTCTAGTCCTCATCTTTCTTTGGGTGGTTCTGAATATTTGGCAACGGTTCATGGAAAAGTTGCTGGGAAGCCGCCAGTGGTGGATTTTGATTTGGAACGTCGCGTGCAAGCTGTCACTCGTGAGGGTATTCGGCAGGGCTGGGTACGTTCGGCACATGACTGCGCGGAAGGGGGATTAGCTGTTGCTCTTGCGGAGTCCTGTATTGCAAGTCAGCTAGGTGCGGTAATTGATTTAGGGCTGATACAGGAGTTTCTGGGACGTTGGGATGAAGTTCTTTTTGGTGAGAGTGCCAGTCGGATCGTGGTTTCTGTGAGGCGCGAAGACCAAGCGATTTGGGAATCTTATCTTAAGGAGCAGCTAGGGCAAGCAGGAGAGAAAAATAATTGGCAAGAGATTGGTCTAGTTAGCCAGCAAGATTTGAAGATTATGATCGCGAATAACCAACCCGAACCCCTGATCGAAGCTTCGCTCTCCCAAATGAGCGATCGCTATTCCTTGGCGATCGAGCGGCGCTTAACACTTTAGTTTCACCGCAAAAGCCTCTGTTGTAATCAACCCAATGATTCCGTAAGTTCTGCCTTAGTGACCATGCTTTAGCTACTAAAATTGTAGTATTTTTAAGAAATTGTTAAGCTTGGTTAATAAAGCAAAACTAAATCGTTTTGAGAAGAGTCCCACTGACTGCGCCGTTATCAGGAGCAAGCCTTAATATGATTCCCCAAGAACCCCTTTCCTCTGACCAGTATCCTGTTCAATCTGATGATGTTGCACAGCGACCCGACAAGCCAGAGGAAGCCTGCGGCGTCTATGGCGTTTATGCACCAGGGGAAGCTGTCGCCAAGCTGACGTATTTTGGTCTTTATGCCCTACAACACCGGGGTCAGGAATCAGCAGGGATTGCGACTTTTGATGGAGAAGAGGTGCATTTACACAAAGACATGGGATTGGTGTCTCATGTCTTCAGCGAAGCAATTTTGAATGAACTGCCTGGATATATGGCAGTTGGTCATACTCGGTATTCTACGACTGGCTCAAGCCGTGTTGCCAATGCCCAACCCGCGATTGTTAAAACTCGCTTGGGAAAGTTGGCTTTAGCACATAATGGCAACTTAGTCAATACGCCACAGCTACGGGAACATCTAGAAAAGCAGAATTGTAATTTTGTAACGACAACCGATTCTGAGATGATCGCGATCGCGATCGGTGCAGAAGTTGACAGCGGTAAACCCTGGCTAGAAGCGGCAATTAGTGCTTTTAATCATTGTACAGGCGCCTTTAGCTTAGTGATTGGCACACCCGTTGGTTTGATGGGTGTCCGCGACCCTAATGGCGTTCGTCCGTTAGTGATCGGCACGTTAAGCGGCAGTCCTCATCGCTATGTTCTAGCTTCCGAAACCTGTGGACTGGATATTATTGGTGCAGAATACCTGCGCGATGTGGAACCGGGCGAGTTGGTTTGGATTACGGAAGATGGTTTAGCATCATTCCACTGGAGTCAAAAGCCCGAACGCAAGCTTTGCATCTTTGAGATGATTTACTTTGCCCGTCCCGATAGCATCATGCAGGATGAAAGTTTGTATAGCTATCGCTTACGGTTGGGGCGTCAGCTAGCGAAAGAGTCACTTGTGGATGCTGATATTGTCATTGGCGTACCAGACTCTGGGATTCCAGCAGCGATCGGCTTTTCCCAAGACTCTGGCATTCCCTACGCGGAAGGACTGATTAAAAATCGTTACGTAGGGCGTACTTTCATTCAGCCGACTCAAGCCATGCGAGAATCTGGTATCCGCATGAAACTCAATCCCCTCAAAGATGTTTTATCTGGCAAACGAGTGATAATTGTTGATGATTCAATTGTCCGGGGAACCACCAGCCGTAAAATTGTCAAAGCTTTACGAGATGGGGGCGCGACCGAGGTGCATATGCGCGTTTCTTCGCCGCCTGTAACTCACCCTTGCTTTTATGGCATTGATACCGATACTCAAGACCAACTGATTGCGGCAACAAAGTCAGTAGAAGAAATTGCCGAGCAAATTGGTGTTGATTCCCTAGCTTATCTCAGTTGGGCGGGGATGCTGGAAGCGACGGGTGAAGACCCCAACAGCTTCTGTTCTGCTTGTTTCACGGGTGATTATCCGGTTGCAATTCCAGAGTTGGTCAAGCGTTCTAAGTTGATGCTCGAAAAGGTAGCGACAGTTTAGTACCAAATTTTTTATCGGGTAGAGGCGTTCCCTCGGTGCGTCTCTACTGTTGAGGGTGTGTCTCTCCGAGATACTTCATTAAATAGGGAGAAAATACTTCATAAATTAGTGTCAAAGGTCGCCCGTGATGCCAAAACATATAATGGCGTCCCCAAAATGGACCAGACTGTTCAAACGCTGATTCGAGGGCGGTTGATTGACCATAGTAAATGCCTTGAACATCTCGGTATAGTTCGGTTCTCAGACGGACAAGACTCGCCCAAATTGGGAGATTTCGGTTTTGTAAGTACTCATCGACATGGCTAGCTTCCCACCAAGAGGTCGCGTAGGCAAGGCGCTGCCCCGATGCTGTTCTCAGCCATACCTGACGGCGCAAGCGTGGACCTGGGACTACCTGAATCGAGTCAGGGGCACCATCAATGTCCATACCAATAGGCGACATATCAATTAGGTCTACTTCGGTTCTTTCACCGGTCAAAAGCTGCAGGTGACGAGTCGGAGAACCATCTCCCAAAAGTAACAATTGCCAAGCGGGCGCCAACTGACTATGGGGTAATCCTTGTTGAACGGTATCTTCTCGACCTTCCCAAATGCAATCGAGAGCGTGCCAGGTTGTTTGGATTAGGCTGTCTTTCGGGTCTAATGTTGCAGTCACAATAAATATATGATCGAGTATCTTTACATAACTTAACTTTCTTTATGATAGCGTCCTTGTTGATTGCTGGGATCGTTTACAGGAAGAAGGTAAGAACAAATCGCAACTTGTAGAAGCGATTGGCGCTACCCTTTAGAAATAGCTATAGCCCACCCTCTTAGGAACTGTTTTATGAAATCGGTTCGTCGCCTATTAGTACCACTTTTACTTGCATTAGTAACAATGTTTAGTGCAATTGCTTGTAATCAAGGTAGCGGCGCGGGTGGTGCGATTAGGGTTGGCTCAAAAGATTTCACCGAGCAGTTTATTTTAGGAGAAATGTATGCACTGGTGTTGGAAGATAGCGGCTTTAAAGTCCAGCGAAAACTCAATTTAGGCGGTACACCTGTTGCTCAGGCGGCTCTTCAAAGCGGTCAAATTGATTTATATCCAGAGTACACAGGAACAGGTCTTTTAACAATCTTAAAACGTCCTGCTAGCAGTAACCAAAAGCAGGTATTTGACACTGTATCAAAAGATTATCAGGAAAAATTCCAGCTAATTTGGCTTGATCCGGCACCGATGAATAATAGCCAAGCGCTGGCGATGACTCAAGCAGGCGCAAAGAAATATGGCATTAAAACTATTTCTGACATGGCGCGTCAAGGGATGCAATTAGTAATGATTGGACCACCGGAATTTGAAGCGCGTGAGGATGGATTACCTGGTCTTAAAAAAGCTTACGGCAATTTTAAATTAAAGGCATATAAAGGAGCTGATCCGGGTTTAAGATATCAAGCTTTAAAAGATGGTCAGGCTGA
>CADCTM010000899.1:0-901 GCA_902805485.1 uncultured Coleofasciculus sp.
ATATCTTTGTAGAGCTGTCCAAAATACTCTTGAATTTTTTGAGGCTCGTCAGTACCTAAAATTTCCGCGAATAAGGTATCGGCTTTTGTATGATCCATGCGGAGGAGGTCGCGGATACTCATCTCATCATCGGTGCGCGTTATCACACTGCCCGCCACGCCTGTTAAGGCAGCGACAGCATCTTGAACCCGTCCCCACAATCCTTGGTCTGGCTCTTTTCCTGTCAGTTCGCGAACACCCAGAATCTCTAGAATTCCTTTGAGTTGCTCTTGATGAGCGCGGTTTTCAAAGTTAACTGCATTTAAAGGAGCGATTACGCTTCGCGTACCGGCAAAGCCGATCGCAGCTTCAATATCAGCACCAACAACTTGAGCCGCTTTGTGGATTAGCAGTCCAGTCATCGTCTGCTTGTGCTTGAGCAATTCATGCTGAGATACTTTTTCAAACAAAGTTAGCTCAGAGCCTTCCATTAATTTCTGAACTTCCTCTATGAGCTTCTGGGTTGTTTCCTTAAGCTCACTCTGGACACCGTACTGAACGATCGCAGTATCGAGAACACCCAGGTTTTTGCGATCGCCTTCGAGCATATCCTGTAGCGAAGAGCGAATATCATCATCAGTGCAATCCTGAATGAATTTCTCCTCGTTGTTAATCAGGAGATTTTGTAGCGCTTTCATATCCGCCAGTTTTGTGGCAATTGCAAGGCGCTTAGTGTCATCAAGAGTCGATACCATTTTCATTAGTCCTTTGCGTTATGACCTGCCCCAATAATTACAACGTCGTAAGATTGCATTGGGGAGGCTCCTTCTCCGGAAGAATGTCTTACTCTTAACGCTAAAAAGTATTCATTCATTACAGCTTCATCCTTAGAGCCTGTCTTACCTTGACTGAAGGAATAGTT
>CADCTM010000899.1:911-6779 GCA_902805485.1 uncultured Coleofasciculus sp.
GGTTAAGCCTGGTTGTTACTATCAGCACAACTTAGATTTCACTATTTATTTAATAATCTCGATTGAAGGAACTATTTTTTCAAACAACCTCAGGAGTTTGAATCTTCTCAACTTCACTTAAAAAATCAAAGATAATCGGCACAAATTTTTCTGGACGAAACATCGCCCATTCATGATGTTCCCCTTGAGCAACGAGCATCCTAGTACCTGGAATGCCTTGGGAAAACTCATAACCGAATTGCAGGGGAATAAAGCGATCGCTTCCTCCCCACAAAACCAAAGCTGGAGATTTAATCTCTGGTAAGAGCGGTCGTATATCCTCTTTGAGTGCAAGCTGCGTGCATTGAATCATATTCTGAGTATTAAATACCCAGTTGTGAAGCAAAGCTCGGTAAAATCGCAGCATCGGTATAAGTTTTACCTTTGGAGTTTGCATCACCATGTCAATCGCTCTCCCAAGTGCAACCTTTGGTAATGTGCCGAGCGGAATTCCTGTGCTGTCTGAGATGATGATGCTACTTACAAAAGATGGTCTTGTGGCGGCTAAGGCGATTGCTACGGCTCCTCCCCCTGAGTGTCCAATCATATGTGCTTTTTGAATGTTCAACGCTTCTAGAAAAGAAACGATGCAATTAACATAGCTAGCGTGATCGGGAGCGCATTTGGGATGAGTGCATTTTCCAAAACCCGGTAGATCGGGTGCGATCACTCGATACCGTTGGCACAGAAACGTTAAGCTTTCGCGGTAGGGTGCAGTGGAAGTTGTCCAGCCATGCAAAAACAGGATGGGATCTGAGTTTGATGCCTCTCCCCCCTCTAAATAAGTCGTCCTGTACTCTTCTAAATCGATTTGCTTTTCGCTCAAGTCACAATTCACTAAATACTCCCCTTGCTCAAAGGATTTAGCCAACTAAGATCAGTTCCGCACTTATTGCACCCCAGCGAATGTCATCGATGATGCCGGGTTGGTTGAAATGTTGACGCTCAACATCGACTATTTCAAATCGAAATCGGTCAATATTCCCAAGATCACTATTCTGCTAGACCACGGTTATCACCTTGATTATTTGATTGAGAAGTTAGAGCAGGTTTATCCTCAGATCATGACAAAAATCAGGTTTGAGCGTTCGACGAAACCCTCGAAACAAGAGAAGGAGGTGCAAGGAAAATCTGGATTTGTCCCAGCCATCGCACGATGGGTGATTGAACGTTCCAAGGCTTGGATGGAGCGTTGTAAGAGTCTGGTGAAGAACGAAGAAGCGCACCTTATCTCATGCCACAACCAAAATCGATCTCTGCTTTGTCAGGCTAGTGCTCAAACGGCTTTCAGCTCCTTCCTGAGATCTCAAATCGGTTCTATAATCGTTAAAATGATATAGAACAAAACGCGCTCAAAAAAGTGCTGATGAAGCGGATCTTTCAAGAGGACTTATGGGCGTTGACTCCGTTGATATGGGAGCGTGCCAATCCCTATGGCACGCTTCAGTTAGACATGCATCAGCGGCTAAAATTGGATGCTGTTTAAAGACAGAATTTTTCTAGGATGAGCTACTAGCAGAACTTCTAGACATCGCGTGTCTACTTCGTTGCAGCTTCGCTACCTTTACCCCTAAATAGATTCTTCCACATCCTCGCTTTCCTTACCAATTAGTAGCGAAATACTGCCGCAACAGGGGTATTGTCCGGTACTTTTTCCGGTTCAACAGCATATACCGTTCCTCCGTGAAAGATCGTTTGAATCGCTGCTGCATTGAGCAAATCTTCATCACCAGGACAAGCCTCATTATGTATCTCAAGTTCCATTGAGTCCGGGTCAAAATGTCCCCATCTTTGTACACCAATCGGAACAAAAAGCTGTTCTACACGACCATAAAATGCCCCTTGAATGACTTCATTCAAATCATTTGATCCTTTGCCAGCCGCAATTGACTCATGATAATAATCGATCGCTTTTTCCTGGTCTGCTTTAAACTGTGGCTCTATGATTGCCCAGGCTTCTGCATGAAGTTCTTCTGCCGTTCGCTCCTTTGTGTTGTGTTGGATTCCTTCTTCCACAATGAAATTGTAGGTATTTGCCTCGTGATAAATCGGCAGCAAATAGCTAACGCCAGCTAGAACAAGCGGCGAGCGGCGATTGCGAAAGAAGTCGTGCAAGCTTTTATCAACTAACAGGAAATATTGCAGCAAATCTTCCTTAACGTTTTCGCGTTCGCCGCCCTGTCCGTGATAGGAACCACCTGCTTGCAAAGCTGAACGACCTGCGCCCGCCCCCTGACGTCGCTGTTCATCTTTCGCCGTTTCGTCATACTGCAAGGCTTCATCCATACTCTTCGGCAAGCCTTCGATTTCAACTTCACGGGTGATGCCGTAGCGGTTGCATTCCACAAGGCGCACATCCCGTTGACCGAGCGTGAGAACATAGAAGCGGTCATCTCCACTCAACAGCGGAATTAGTGGCTTGAGATGAAAGCGATCGCTTACGACTACCAGTTCAATCAGGTCAATCGGTACCCGATAGAAACGGAAGAACCCTTCTGAGATGAACAATGCTAAACCTGCGTTCTGTTGCTGCCAGAATTCATCTTCATCCAGTTCACTCGCAGGCTGAAGAAATTGGCTCGGCTCAGTCGGGTGCAATTCATATTTTTCTAACTCCGCTTTCGCCTGCCGAAGTAGATTTTTAAAGCGGACAGAGTTTTGCTGAGTTTCTGAACTAAGCTGCACGGTCGGCATGTAAATTGATACACACAGTCCTTGCGGTTGTTCGACGAGTTCTTTCAGTTCTTCGATCGAAAGGAAGCTCATATTATTAAGACAGGATTAAAGAGATGTGCAAAGAAACCCTCATACTATAAAAACTTTTTCAAGCCGAAGCCCCTGCCGAATGGTAGAAAAGAAGCTCAGAGGCCGCTGCAATACGCCTTGAGAACTAGATTCAAAGAGGGTAAGGACGTTAATCCAGAACTGTCCAGAATTGTAAGGATGTCAAATGGCTTCTATAGCACTTAATAGATTCTTACCTTCATCTTTCGGATGATTTTCAAATGATTTTTAGATAATTTGTAGGCTGTCAAACGCGAATTATCACGTTAGTTTTCCCAGGGTTTGTATTTTGAATTACACGCTAATTTAATATTTTACTCATTTCGGAGATATGTTGATAGGTCAATTACTTCAGCAGTACATACCATTAGCTAGAGGAGAAGCAATGAATCGCAGCTTAAGATGTCGGATAAAACAGGGAATTTCATAAAGGAACTATGAGCTTATTACTAATAGATATGGATGGTACGCTGCGCGAACCACTCAGCGGACAACAATACTTCCAACATCCCCAAGATCAACGCATTATTGCAGGTGCAGAGATTGCCATTGGCGCCTACAAAGACGATTGGATTATTGTCGGCATCACCAACCAAGGTGGAGTTGCCGCAGGTCATAAGTCTATGCAAGAGTGCATCAAGGAACAGCAATACACGCTTGAGTTATTGCCATTGAGAGAAATCTACTTCTGCCCCGACTTTCAGGGTAAAAAATAGACCTCCTGCATGAATGGTAAATTAGCCCTTTCAAACTATTAGAAAGTCGTATCAAAAATTGATTCACGCAGGAGGTCTATTATTCATTGCTGATTGCGAGGTAGCCCATGAACTATGAACAAAGCATTCATCAGCAATCTCAATCCTTATAGTAAGGAGACTGATCATGGCACAAAAACACGGTCCTTGGACAATACAAGAAACCCGCCACAAGTACCAAAATTCGGTTATCAATGTCCGTGAAGACCAAGTTCTTCAACCAGACGGGCAACCTGGTATCTATGGCACAGTCGCCATGAAACCTGGCGTTGCGATTCTGCCAATAGATAGCGATCGCATAGTACATCTTTCTCGGCAATTTCGATATGCTCTTGGGAAAGAGAGCATCGAAGTAGTGTGCGGTGCGCTTGAGGAAGATGAACCTCCCCTTGAAGCCGCACAACGTGAAGCTCAAGAAGAGCTTGGAATCAAAGCAGAGGAATGGAGCGAACTAGGGTTCTTCCATGTAGATACATCAATTGTTTACTGTCCTATATATCTATTTCTGGCTCATCAGTTAACATTCACAGAAACCCATCAAGAAGGAACGGAAACTATAGAAGGGCTTCGTATTCCCTTGGATGAGGCAGTCCAAATGGTGATGGATAGCAAAATCACGCACGGACCAAGCTGCGTGCTGATTCTCAAAGCGCGTAATGTGCTTGCTGAATTTTGAACTTTGAATTTCCCACAGGGTTGGTCAACATGAAACGAGGCATTGCATATACTTGGGGTTCTACACCTGAAGAGAGGTTGATGTCGTTCCCGTGTGGCAGCTACATAGACAATAGTGACGAAGCCTATTTCCGAGCCATAGATGTCAATGCACCAACTGAAATCTTATTCCGGTGGTTATGCCAACTGAAAGTTGGGTCTTACAGTTATGACTGGCTCGACCATCTGGAACGGATGTTTTTTAAGGTTAGTGAATCGATACCCAATCGCCCAAGTCCAGAACAACTCCTTCCAGGTGTGGAAAACTTAGCGCTTAATCAAAGAGTGATGGGCATTTTTAAGTTGGTTGAGTTTGAACAAAATCGACATTTGACGATAGTACTGGATGACAAGCAAGCCATTTCGATTTTTGGTGATATCGCTGCCAGTTATGTCCTTATTCCGATCACACCAAACACTTGTCGCCTTATTCTCAAAGGGCATATTCGCTATCCCAGAAATCCGTTTTGGTCATGGATACGCCCTTTTCTGCCGTGGGGAGACTTATTGATGATGCGTCAGCAGTTCTTGAGGCTAAAGAATTTATCCGAGAGCCAAACGAACTGTAACTGCGAGGAAAAGATTCAGGTTTAGAATTTGAAAAAGGAATTTTTTCTGATCTAAGGAAAAGAAATATAAGCTGGCTGTCCCAATTGTTCGGAGTTAATGGAATTCGTCAAAATAATCTTAATCCATGAAGTGGTACAAAACAGGTTTCCAAATTCTACTTGCTGTAGCGATGATCGTAATTGGCGCAATTCATTTTACCGACCCAGAACCCTTTGAGAAGATTGTGCCGGACTACCTTCCGTATCATTTGTCGCTGGTTTACATCAGCGGATTCATTGAGGTATTGGCGGGAGTTGGATTATTAATTCCTCAAGTCAGTCGTACGGCTGCCTGGACTCTCGTTGTACTTTACATTGCAGTTTTTCCCGCCAATCTCTATCAAGCTGTAAATGATATTGCAGTTCCAGGTCTTCCGCACGACCCGCCACTGATTTGGTTGCGACTTCCTTTTCAGGCACTCTTAGTCGCCTGGGCTTGGTGGTTCACTAGAGATAATCGTTTGAAAACATGAGCCGAGGCTAAGAAGAAGACGTGAAGATGTGGGACTGGTACGATTTCATCAAGTCTGCAATAACTCCCGAAACGCCCGCAACAGTCAACGCTAGTCAAAATCAAGCCGAGTTGTGGGAGATATACGTGAAGGGGTTGCAAAAGCTGGCTCAACTTTGGGCAGAATCACTACAACAGTCACGAGAAAGTGGAAGCGGGGTGGTAGATGGTTACGCTGGGGCATTGATTGAGCTGAACAACCTCTACTGGAACATATATGAAAAGACATTTGGCAGCGCTCTGCAAAGCCCAAACTTGGGATACGCTCGTGAGTTCAATAACAAACTGCTTAAAGGTTTTGATGCCTGGATCAACTTCTCTAAGGCAAGCTTAGACTATCAGATAGTGCTGCTTGATGTCTGGTTGAAAGCTTCTGAGGAGCTGATGCGGGAGTTAGCATCCACTGACGAAAAGGGCGACATGGTTCAGAAATGGCAGCAGTTACCCCAAGTCTGGA
>CADCTM010000900.1 GCA_902805485.1 uncultured Coleofasciculus sp.
CCCAGTTTTGAAACGTCGAGTGAGGGTTGCAAGGCAAGGGAGGATCAATAATCGCTGAGGCAGGCGCTGTATCCACAACCAAGCTAGGATGTTCTTGCCATAACGTAGCGGAATTCGCCCCCCAAGTTGCGGCAGAAGTGTCGTTTTGCCACTGAGTTGTCGAAAAATGAATGTCAGTTAGTGGGATAGACAACAGAGCATTAAGCTTTTTCAAAATAGAACGACGCCTGAATTTCAGTTCTTGAACCCAAACCGAGCTAGACGTGGCAACATAAAGCACATCCCTAGATATTGAAAAAGGTCGTGTTTGGTCAGCCACGGCAGCGCCTACGACTTGAGACCAAACCGAAGCCAAGCGTTGAAACTCCTGTGGTCCTTGCCACTGGGGCTGATTTTCAATCGCAGCTAATATATGATTGAGAGATTTAAGCATTACGTGTTTATCCCAAGCAAATCCGCGTTTTCGTGCAAGCAAGCTTCATCAATGGCAACGCCTTATATCATTGAATCCTAACCCAACCGCATCCGAGGTGTAGACTCAACCTTTGAGTGATAATCTATTGCTAAAAAACCCAAAACTTTATAATAAAGCGATCGCCTTTAAAACCCCTTTTACACAAAGCCAAAACTTACCACCCAGCACTCCTCATGAGCCAAAACATCTCAGTTGAGTCCACAAGTTCAACCAACTTAGGCATTAACCCAGCATTGCAGGCTGCTTTGAGCAGTCTTGACGTGCAATTAGAAGAAGAATTAGCCCGCTACAGACGCCAACGGGCAGGGCGTCCCCTGATGTCGCCCAAAGGTCTGGGGCGCAATCAAACCCATAAACCCATTGACTTAATGTCCGTCCGGGGAGGAAATCAACCTCAACGACCCGCTTTAGGCATGAGTACAGCACCACTGGCGTCATTTCCCCTATTCATGGTACAGCCAGGCCCAGAGGCTCCACCTGCCGACGAGACACATCACCAAAAAGCTCAACCAAGTCCGATGAATATCGCCTCAGGCGCGTCCCCTGGAATGGTTGTAGCTGACCAAAATCAGGCTGATGACAATTTAGGCATCCAACATGATACCCAACCTCTGACGCCTCCTAACCAATCAGCAGGAAGAGGCGATTTGGCAACAGTAGGCGTCTCCCAATCGCCACCAGAGGATTATTTGGAATCATCAGAACAACTGCTGCGGAGTTTAGCAGAAGCAGAGACAGTTCCCGCGCCCAAAAAGCATTTCACCGAAAAATTGCTCACGCCCTTGGGAGTCGGTTCAATCTTACTTCTGCTGCTTTCGAGCGCCACTGCTGTCTACTTCCTGAGCAATCCCTCCAGTTTTGCCGCTTTACTAGACCGCTTCTTTGGCTCAAAAACACCAACGCCAGCCCAGAACAATATAGAACCGAAGACGACAAGCAATTCTGGGGAAAATACACCAGTCGTTAACGGTCCAGATCTGGCTTCTGATGAATTTGTTGATTTAAATTTAAATACTCTGAGTCACCTGGAAACTAGCCCAAAACCCTCGCCTTCAGTGTCGTCCGTGCAGGTTCCTTCATTACCCACTTTGCCAAATGCCGGGGCAGCAACAACAATCGCTCCGTCAGTCGTCCCGAATACAGCTCTGCCTAGACGTTCTGCCGATTTATCTTCAGTACTTTTAGGACCGAATTCCCAGGCAGGCAGTGCGCCCTACGCGCCAATACCACGGGTCGCCCCCCTGCCCGCACCAGTAACCGCAGCCCCTAAATCTAGTACGCCTAAATCTAGTAAAGCTAAAGCCAAGACTTCAAGTCCAGCTTCGACTCAGTTAAATAAATCAACTCAGTCAAAGTCGCCTAAAGCCAAGACTTCAAGTCCAGCTTCGACTCAGTTAAATAAATCAACTCAGTCAAAGTCGTCTAAAGCCAAGACTTCAAGTCCAGCTTCGACTCAGTTAAATAAATCAACTCAGACGAAGCAGGCTGCCGCATCTGCCACATCTACCGTGACGAAGAAGCCACAAGCGTCGCCGTCTCCAGCACCAGTGGCAGCCAGTACCGTAGGTGTACCCGGTAGTTATTACTATGTGTTTCTTAACTCTGGTGGCGAGAGTGCCCTGGAACAAGCCAGAACAATTGTTCCTGATGCTTATCTGGAAAACTTCCCCCAAGGAACCCGAATTCAAATGGGAGCCTTCCCCACTGAGTCTGAGGCGAAAACAATGGTTGAGAAACTTCAGGGACAGGGACTTTCTGCCTCGATTTATCATCCTTAAGGATTAGGGCGTGTTTTCTTTCCTCGGAGATCCCCTGAGCCAGGGTTAAGAAAGGGGTAAATACAGCAGTTTTCCATTTAGTTCGGTAGAGACAAACGGTAAGTGATGGTTTTGGAGATCAAAGAGTTGGTTTGAATACTCCTGTAATGCTAAGGAGATCCTCTAAACTTTAGCGTTGGGGTAATCAATAATTGATGAGCTGTAGCCCCTTGACTTTGAGATACCATGATGTTAAGGATTCCCCTGACCTGCAAGATGAATGGAGAGCTGCTATGGGATTGATTGATCGCATCCTGCGAGTAATTCGCGCCAACCTAAACAGCTTGGTTGGAAATGCAGAAGATCCAGAAAAAATTCTGGAACAAGCTGTAGAGGATATGCAGCAGGATTTGATTCAGCTACGGCAGGCGGTGGCAGGTGCAATTGCGACCCAAAAACGTACCGAGCGACAAGCTTCCCAAGCTCAATCAACAGCAGACGAGTGGTTCAACCGCGCTCAACTGGCACTGTCAAAAGGGGACGAAAACTTAGCGCGGGAAGCGCTGACGCGGCGGAAATCTTATCAAGAAACCGCAAAAGTCATGCAATCTCAGTTATCGCAGCAAGCGGGTATTGTCACTAAGCTTAAAGACAATATGCGATCGCTAGAAAGTAAAATTTCTGAAGCCAAAACAAAAAAAGACTTGTATATTGCCCGTGCCCGCGCCGCTCAATCTTCCCAGAAAATTCAGGAAATGCTGGGTAATGTTGGCACTGGTAGTGCAATGAAAGCCTTCGAGAAGATGGAAGAAAAAGTGATGCAACTCGAAGCTCAGTCTGAGGCCTTACAAGAGTTGGGAGGCAACGAGTTAGAAAAAAGATATGCGGCGCTTGAAGCGGGTGACGAGATTGATGCCGAGTTGGCAGCACTAAAAGCGAACATAACACCGGGTACTCAATCAGCATTACCAGCTAGTGCCGCCTCATCGGTAAAAAATCCGGATATTGAAGCAGAGCTGGAAAAATTGCGTCAAGATCGCGATCGCTCTTAATGGTTGGATAAACTGACGCATGAACTGGCACTTTTGGGCTGGAAGTTTTTACACTGGATGAAAAGCCTCCTGTCTTTAAGGACTTAGGCATGAATGTAGTGAATCAAACAAAGAAAGTGAAACGAACAAGCGCTCTACACTTGAGACAGGAGAGCATAAGAAGTGCTTACACCTCGACATCACCCGAAGCGGACTGGCGCATTAGAGCCGACCTTACAGATACTTTATACATTGCTAGAGGATAAACAGCGTCATGGGATTATTTGATCGCCTTAGCCGAGTCGTTAGAGCCAACCTGAACGATATGGTCAGTAAGGCTGAAGATCCAGAAAAAATCCTGGAACAAGCAATTGTTGATATGCAAGAAGACCTGGTACAACTGCGCCAAGCCGTTGCCGGGGCAATTGCCACTCAAAAGCGCACCGAGCAACAATACAACAAAAACCAAACAGAAGCCAACAACTGGCAGCAAAGGGCACAACTAGCGCTCACTAAAGGGGATGAAAACCTGGCGCGTGAAGCACTGACTCGTAAGAAAGCCAATGGAGATACGGCGGCTCAACTGAAAGCTCAACTGGATACACAAGTTACTCAGGTAGACACCCTCAAGCGCAACTTGATTGCTTTGGAAAGTAAGATTTCCGAAGCTAAGACCAAAAAGGATATGCTCAAGTCCCGTGCTGCGGCGGCTAAAGCGAATGAGCAGTTACAAAGCACGATTAGTTCTCTCAATACCGGCGGCTCGATGGCGGCATTTGAGCGAATGGAAGATAAAGTATTGATGATGGAAGCTCGCTCTCAATCAGCGGCTGAACTGGCGGGTGCAGATTTGGAAAGTCAGTTTGCTATGCTCGAATCTGGCAGTGATGTCGATGATGAGTTGGAGGCGATGAAAGCTAATCTGTTGACAGGTGGTTCTGCCTCACAGCCAGTCCTCCCTGCCGGCGAGGAGAAAAAAGCGACTGCACCGAATTCAGCCGTTGATGCGGAATTGGAATCATTGCGAAAGCAAATCGATAGCTTGTAGGCGTCAGCTATTTTTAGGACAATACCCTTGGTAATTCAAGACCTTGGTAGGCAACTCAACATCAATCCCAGCGGATTTGAGGGTCTATCCAGGTCTTAATTCATTGTGTTAAATGTGGGTAATAGGGCAGTGCTTGCCTAAGTTCCAAACCTGGGACTGAAATAGAACGTGAGCAAACCCGAAGCAATTGTATTTAAGGAGGGTGTCGTGGGTAGCGTTATTTTAATTACAGATTCCGAGTTTGAAGCCGAAGTTTTAGACGCCCAGCAGCCTGTATTGGTTTACTTTTGGGCGTCTTGGTGTGGTCCTTGTCGCTTGGTATCGCCATCGATAGACGGCATCGCAAAAAATTATAGCGATCGCTTAAAAGTAGCCAAAATGGAAATCGATCCCAATCCTGCCACTGTCGCGAAGTACCAAATCGAGGGTGTCCCCGCACTGTTACTGTTTAAAAATGGTGAACTTGCCCAGGCACATGAAGGAGCGATCGGCAAGCAAAAAATCGAAAGTATGCTAGAAGCTCACCTATCACCTGTTTCATAACAAAATACTTCAGTAGTCATTCGTTTTCATATTTGCTAACGGACAAAACAATGCAGTTTGCCAAGCGTTTACAACCCTTGCAAGCCAATGTCTTTGCTGATATGGATCGGGCAAAGGCATTGGCAAAAGTCTCTGGACAAGACATTATTGACCTCTCCCTAGGCTCTTCTGATCTCCGGGCGCCAGAACACGTCATTGAGGCAATTAGAGAGTCCTTGTCTGATCCCAGCACTCATGGCTACTTGCTGTTTCATGGCACGCAAGCTTTTCGTCAGGCGGCGGCGGATTGGTATAGGAATAAATTCGGTATTTCTGTTAATCCAGAAACGGAAGTGTTGCCATTAATTGGTTCTCAAGAAGGCACAGCGCATCTACCTTTAGCAGTACTTAATCCGGGTGATTTTGCCTTGTTGCAAGACCCTGGTTATCCTTCTCATACAGGTGGTGTTGCTCTTGCTGGGGGGCAGATTTACCCGATGCCGCTGTTAGAAGAAAATGGTTTTTTGCCTGTATTTAAAGATATACCGACGCTAGTGTTAACTCAAGCGCGGATGATGGTTTTGAGTTATCCTCATAACCCAACAACTGCTCAAGCCTCTTTGGCTTTTTTCCAGGAGGCTGTGGCTTTTTGCCGTCAGCATGATTTGGTTTTAGTACATGATTTTCCCTATGTGGATTTGGTGTTTGATGACACTGCTACTGCGCCTTCGATTTTACAAGCTGACCCGAATAAAAGCGTTTCGATTGAGTTTTTTACCTTTTCCAAGTCTTATAATATGGGCGGATTTCGGGTCGGTTATGCGATCGGTAATGCTGAATTAATTAAGGCTTTGCGGCAGGTGAAAGCGGCGGTTGATTTTAATCAGTATCGGGGGATTTTAAACGGTGCGATCGCGGCTTTAACGGGTCCTCAAGAGGGCGTTAAGGCGTCTGTGGAAGTTTTTAGAACTAGGCGGGATGCTTTTATTAAAGCGTTGCATCGCATTGGTTGGCAGGTTCCTACGCCGACGGCAACGATGTATATTTGGGCAAAGTTACCTCAACCTTGGGCGAGTGATTCGATAAAATTTTGTACGGAGTTGGTGGAAAAGACTGGGGTTGCAGCTTCGCCTGGTGCGGGTTTTGGGAAGGCTGGGGAAGGATATGTGCGGTTTGCGCTAGTTCATGAGCCGGCGATTTTGGAGACGGCTGTGGGGCGAATTGCAGGGTTTTTGAGGTAGTGTGGGCAAGTATTATTCTTTTTAGATGAACCACAGATAAATGTGGATAGGTTATTGGTGTTTTTCTGAATGTCTAAGTCTTAATTTAAGTCAGTGTTCGCTATTCAAGCGAAGAAAAAGAATGTGATGAACGATAACACCTATCCCTGGAAACAGTCAGAAGTAATTCGTCATAGTCAACTCTTGTGTCACAGTTTCCAACATTGGACTGGTGATTCTTTAATTGACCCCAATGATAACCCAGTAATTTTATCGGAAAAGCTCTTTTTCGCTCCCTTTGTTGTCGTCTCTCACGGCATGGAATCTGATCCGATTTTCAATTACGCGAACCAGTTGGCGTTGAAATTATGGCAGATGAATTGGGAAGATTTTACTCGCCTGCCTTCTCGTTATAGCGCCGAACCGATAGAGCAATCAGAGCGGGAAGCGATGCTGAAAAAAAGCCTAGAGCAAGGTTTGATTAGTAATTATCGAGGGCTTTGCACCACGAGTCAAGGCGATCGCTTTTTCATTGAGGACGGTATTATTTGGACTATGTTAGACGAACAAAATCAATGTGGTCAAGCGGCAATGTTTATGCACTGGACTCCGATCATTGATCCATAACTGACGGTTCACCACACCTCAAGAGATCAGGAATCACAGACGGTTAAATAAGGATGTAGTCTCTATCATGAGGATAGAAACACATTTATT
>CADCTM010000901.1 GCA_902805485.1 uncultured Coleofasciculus sp.
CAAATATTAGATCTGAGAGTTTGTGCTGTCGGCATCGCGCAAGATTTCTCGCACTTCCCCTAAAATTTGTGGGAACACCTCACCTTGACCAAGTTCGTGCAGTGAAAACACCAAAAGACGCTGCCGAAATGGGACGTGATCGCAAACGTCCTTTACGCTCAGATTGGGAACAAGTGAAAGACGATATCATGCGTAAAGGCGTCCTTCGCAAGTTTGAAACCCACGCCGATCTTCGTGATATCTTACTTTCAACAGGTGAGCAGCCCATTGTAGAGAATGCACCAGGTGATTATTATTGGGGCTGTGGCAAAGATGGCAGTGGGAAGAATATGCTAGGGCAAATTTTAGGGGAAGTGCGAGAAATCTTGCGCGATGCCGACAGCACAAACTCTCAGATCTAATATTTGTAAGATATCCGAACACAGGGGCGTGATATATCATGCCCCTACAAACCACAACCCTTTAATTTCGATGCCAGTTAGTGACACCACCTGGCTTATCAATTAAGGTAATACCTAAGACTTGCAGTTCATTACGAATGCGATCGCTCATTTCATAATTCTTCGCCGCCTTCGCCTGTTTCCTTTGCTCAATCATCGCCTCAATATCAGCATCACTCAACCCATCAACAGGTTGAATTACCTCCTCTAGTTGTGCCTCCAAACCCAACACATCCGCCAGCGTCACCAGCGTCTGCCATAGAGTCGCCAACTCTTGGGGTGGCGTCTTCGTTTTCCCCTCATGCACCAGGATATTCCCCTCCCGTTGCAAATCCTTAGCCACTTCAAACAAAACCGCTAAACCCGCCGCAAAATTAAAATCATCATCCACCGCCTGATTAAATCGTTCAACTACGGCATCATCTTGTCGGGGCGCCCCTACACCGTCTGCTACCCAACCCAACTTTTCACCATGTTGATAGCCAAACAGCAACCCTTCTTTCAGCGTGTGCCAACCATTAGTAGCCGATTCTAGGGCATCATCGGAAAAATCAATCGGTTTACGATACTGTGCCATCAACACAAAAACTCGCACCGCCATTGCGTCAACCGCTCGATCCAGCAGTTCGCGAATCGTAATAAAATTGCCCAAAGACTTGGACATCTTCTCGCCTTCCACCTTCACCATGCCAGTGTGCAACCAGTAACGAGATAGAGGTTTACCCGTCACCGCTTCCGATTGGGCAATTTCATTTTCATGATGAGGAAACTTCAAGTCTTCGCCACCGGTATGAATATCAATCGTTTCACCGAGGTTATCCCGGATCATCGCCGAGCATTCGATATGCCAGCCCGGACGCCCTGAACCCCAAGGAGAATCCCAAGCTGGTTCCCCAGGCTTTGCTGCCTTCCACAGAGCAAAATCCGAGGAATTTCTTTTAATAGATTCCTCATTATCAACCCGTCCACTTGCTCCGGCTTGCAGCTCATCTAATTTGCGCCCGGAAAGCTTGCCGTATTCTGGAAATTGGCGCACCGCATAGTAAACATCACCAGAAGCCGGATAGGCAAATTCTTTTTGTTCTAATTCAGAAATTAGCCGCTTAATGCCATCAAGAGTATGGGTAGCGCGGGGATAAAAGTCGGCTTCCTTGACATTTAGCCGTGCCATGTCTTCAAAATAAGCTTGGATAAAGCGATCGCTAACCGCCTCCATCGATGTACCCTCATTCCGCGCCCGATTCAGAATCTTGTCATCAATATCGGTAAAATTCTGCACATAGCGAACCTCATAGCCACGCCATTGCAGATAACGTCGCGCCGTATCCCAGACAATGCAAGTTCTCGCATGACCCAAGTGGCAATAATCATAAACCGTAATCCCGCAGCAATACATCTGCACCTTACCGCGAACCTGCGGCTCAAAAGGTTCCTTGCAACGAGTCAGCGTATTGTAAAGCGTTAAGGTCATGATATTAAGTACAAGAATAAATCGGGAATAATCAGGAAGGTAGGGATATCAGTTAGCATCCTAATATGGTGTCTTAATTGCACCTATACGCTATCCTCCTATATTCTGACCTTTTTCGACACTTTTACTTATGCAATCAGCACAAACGCAGTCGGCATCCTCCGAAGCAATTGATGCCCCCAAGCTAGGCTTACCTGTCACCATCATTACCGGTTTTCTCGGTAGCGGCAAAACTACTCTCCTCAACCATATTTTGACCAATCAACAGGGACTGAAGACGGCTGTTTTGGTTAACGAATTTGGCGAAATCGGCATCGATAATGAGCTGATTGTCACCACGGGCGAGGACATGGTGGAACTGAATAATGGTTGTGTCTGCTGCACAATTAATAACGATTTAGTTGAAGCCGTTTACAAAATTTTAGAACGGGAAGATAAGATAGATTATTTAGTCGTAGAAACAACAGGTCTTGCTGATCCGTTGCCAGTGGCACTAACCTTTTTGGGAACGGAACTACGAGACATGACTCGCCTCGATTCCATCGTCACAATGGTAGATTGTGAAAACTTTAGTTTGGATCTATTTAGCAGCGAAGCCGCTAGTAGCCAAATTGCTTACGGCGATATCATTGTCTTGAATAAAACTGACTTGGTAGATGAAGCCGATGTTGATTCTTTAGAAGTGAGAATTCGCGATATTAAAGCCGGGGCAAGAATTCTCAGAACGACTAAATCACAAGTACCGTTGCCTTTAATTCTTAGTGTCGGGTTATTTGAATCTGATAAGTATTTCGAGACAAAAGCGCCTGAACATGACCACGATCATCATGAGCATACCCCGGATTGCGGACATGAGGAGCATGAGCATACTGCGGATTGCGGTCATGACCATCACCACCATCACGACCATCATCATCACTCCAATCACTTAGAAAATGATGGCTTTACGTCCCTTTCCTTCCAAAGTGATAAGCCGTTTGCAATCAAGCAGTTTCAGTATTTCTTAGATCATCAACTACCGGAAAGTGTATTTCGGGCGAAAGGGCTAATTTGGTTTAATGAAAGTCCCAAGCGTCACGTCTTCCACCTAAGTGGCAAGCGTTTCACGATTGAAGATGATGAGTGGAAAGGTGCGCCGAAAACCCAATTGGTGTTGATTGGTCAGAATTTAGACCATGATAAATTGCGATCGCAATTGGAAAAATGCGTCTGTCTGTCTACCCCCAATCGCGGTAAGGGTTTTGGCAAGTAGTGATTAGTCACTAGTCACTAGTCATTAGTCATTGGTCATTGCATTCTTAACAAAGAACAAATGACCAATGACAAAGGAAAATTTATGCGAGTTATCATCCAGCGAGTTCAATCCTCTCAAGTTGAGGTAGCAGGTGTTGTTGTTGGCAAAATTGGGCGGGGGTTGAACCTACTCGTGGGTATTGCCGATACGGATACCGAAGCCGAACTCGACTGGATGGCACGAAAATGTCTAGATTTACGGCTATTTCCTGGTACTGATACGAGTACAGATCGCTGGGAGAAATCAGTATTAGAAATTGGGGGCGAACTGCTAGTAATTAGTCAGTTTACCCTTTATGGTGACTGCCGCAAAGGACGCCGCCCCTCCTTTTCCCGTTCAGCTTCTCCTGAACCCGCACAGCAACTATACGAACAATTTGTTCACAAGTTGCGGGAAAGTAATTTGCGGGTGGAGACGGGTAAGTTTGGCGCGATGATGCAAGTAAAAATTGAAAATGATGGTCCAGTAACGCTATTGCTGGAGCGAGAGAAAGACTAAACGGTTAGTTAACAATAAAAGACTGGCGTTACCCAAAACAAGCCCAAAGTGTTGTCAGTAATGCGCCAATACCGGCAACAGTAACTAATGGTAAGTGTTGCTGATAATGAAGCGTAGGAATTGGGGAGTTAACAACAGGCTCAGTTGAAAAACCAGGTAGCCCGGAAAAGTCGAAGCGGAAACCGCGCGGTAAATATTCGCCGCTGTCGGCATCTTGATCGTACTCGCCTTTCCATTGCTTCTGGGCAATATTGGCAACTGCTTCTACCAACGTTTCGATATCTTTTTCCGTGTTGTGTATTCCCAAGCTAGCGCGGACTGCTCCATCTGCGTTGCCGTCGTCTGACTTGGAACCACAGACGAAATCTTGATCGGTTTTCAGGAGGTGCTTCATCAGGGGTTGGGCGCAGAAAGTCCCGTTACGGACGGCAATACCCCACTCACAGGAAAGAACCGCCGCCACCAAACCATGAGGCACGCCTGCAACTGTAAAGCTGACAGCGCCGACACGCTTGTCCACGGCTTCGGGGTCGCTGGAACCTAAAACTTTAACCTGGGGAATGCGATTGAGCTTTTCTAATAGTAGAGCCGTTAGTTCGCGTTCGTGATTATCGATCGCATCCATGCCCACTGCTTCCAGTACCTGAATCGTGCGAGCCAGTGCCAGTAGTCCTAAAATGTTGGGGGTTCCGGCTTCATTGCGGTCAGGTGGCGCTGCCCAAGTGACGCTGTTGACGGTGACTGTAGAGATTGTACCGCCGCCTGTTTGGTAAGGTGCCGCCGCAGCGAAGATGTCGCGCCGTCCAACGACTGCTCCGACTCCGGTGGGACAGTTCATTTTGTGCCCACTGAATACCACAAAGTCAATGTGGCTAGGGTCGCTATGATGTCTCATTTTGAGTTTGCGGTGGGGCAGCAACTGGGCACCATCGACGACCATTAAGGCGCCATATTTGTGAGCCAGGGCAGCAATTTCATGTATTGGGAGGACGCTGCCGGTGATGTTGGATGCGCCGGTCATAGTGACGACTCGGACTCTGCCTTGTGTGGGGTCTAGGCGGCGCTCTAGCTCGGCTAAATCAATTTGTCCTTCTGAATTGATGGGAAGGTGTTCAACTTTGGCTTTGCTTCGCCAGGGCAGGTCGCTGCTGTGGTGTTCAAGGATGGTGGTTAAAACGCGATCGCCTGCTTCAAAGTTGATGGTGTTTGCGAGCAGGTTCATCCCTTCTGTGGTGTTGCGTACGGGAATGACTACATCGCGATCGCTATCCCAACCAACAAATTCTCCCACGATGCGCCGTGCTTCTTCGTAGCGCTCTGTACAAAAATGGGAGTCAAAGCCAGTACCACGATGAATGTTGGAGTAGTAAGGCTGAATTTCTTGCAGAAAATCGCTGACAACTTTGAAAGGTTTTGTACTTGCCGCATTATCTAAAAAGATTTGGGGAACATAACGACCATCTAGCAGCGGCACGGAGTGTTTTGCACCTAGTACCTCCGGACATTCAAACATTTTTGTTTTAGACTGGGTTGCCACTTTACTCTGTCTTTTGATTAACTGCATAGATTACTCCTTATGTTGTTTTTCTTGGGTAAAAATAACTGTGAATCTTAATAAAATGCGGCTCTAAACTAAGCCGCTAACAACTGTTGGTTTCTTTGTTTACGCTGTTGCAGTTGGTGCATATGGTTAAATAATTTCCAGCAATATTGCTCAGGCAACCCAGAAGTTACCGCACCTCGAAGAACGATGTTAAAGTACCAGTCATTTGGTGCAAATTCTTCAGTTTCTTTGTCAATTACGACATAGGTGCGAACATTTTTATAAGTTTTATCTTGGCTCTTAATATCTACCAGTTCGTGCCGATATCTGCCTTCGTGGACACATTCGCGCTGATCTAGGTTGACGCTTAGTTTCCAAGGCAGTTCGTAAAGTACGCCTTCGACAGAACTATTAGGGTCTTTTACAATATCGAGTACACCACAATCGCGCTTTTCGCAGTAGCAATAAAAACCGAGGCGATAACCTTTGAGAGTTGCAGGACCAACAACATAACTATGAGTATTTTCACCTAGCGATCGCTTGAGGTCTACTGGACACATACATGAGCCGTAAGCGAAGTAGTAAAATTTAGCCATAGTTTTCCTGTCCAATATCAAGAGGTGTTGGAGGCGAGAGCAGCGGGAACAAGTTTTGCGAGAAGACTGAATCTGTAACTTAGTGGTTATTCAGGAGAAGGCTCTGTCCTAAGTTCGTGTTGTTTAGATATTGGCATATCAACCATAGATCTTGTCTATAGTGGAGTGCGATATTTACTAAAGGTTTATATTGAATGTCTTGTAGATAAGACGAATTAAATAGGTCAACTGCTTACAGGATAAGGCTTTTGACTATTCTTATCCCGAAAATCTTATTAAGGTGTTATGAAGAACTAGGAGTGTGTTGGATATAAAATAATCCGCAAAGTGATGGCAGCTAAAAATGCTGATTAAGGAAAAATCCTTAATATTATCGCTCTTGAATATTAGACCTCCTGCGCGAATCCTGAAAAGCCCCTCTAGCACCCCAAACGAGAGGGAACATGAGTTCAAAATCCCCTCTTGTTTGGAGAATTTTGGGAGCTTGATTTAATTCACTCAAGATGTCTATTGTTGAGTAATTTCTTGCTGATTAGGAACTCGATGAGATCTTAGGTTTCCGATGCTAGGCATAACCTAAGGCAGAAAAACATCTGCACAGTGCAGCAGCGCCAATGCAAATCGCACTACAGTAAGTTCAGCGAATCTGAATGCCACAAATGTTTTCAGGTTTACCGTTACATATTATCTGCTGGGCGCGGTCTATGATCTCCCTCTTATGGCGGGATTTGACGGATGTATGCGATACCAACCCAATAGTAGAGCGATTCCATCCTCTGAAGTGAGCGAGATATTTTGGCTCTAATTTGTCACAGTCGTACAGAGCAACGGAAATCCATTTTTTGTGTGGGTTGAGATAGCGTAGACCTGACCCGCTGATCTTCGTAT
>CADCTM010000902.1 GCA_902805485.1 uncultured Coleofasciculus sp.
ACTTCCATAACGCCAACTAACATAAGCCTGTGTAATCTCTTCAATTACCTCAGCGGAAGCAGGGGGTTGATGTTGACGGGAGACTTGGGCATATTCCAAAGGAGTTTGTGCTGGGTGTTTTGTGTAGCCTTTTGTACTTAAAGTTTTTAGCATTTGTTGATAAAGACTTTCCATTGGTGCTAACCGAGAAAGCCAACGACGATAGCGCCAATTTCGCCACAGATTTAAGCCCAACCATCCGCAGAGACCAAAAGCGATCGCTAAAATTAAACCTGTAAACAATCCCACCCATCCATCGGATAAAATCGCCCACAAGCCAGACACAAGTCCAATCAGCCAACGAATTATTCCATTCCATAAATAGCCAAAGAAACTGCTAACAGGTGTTGGCAACCAACCAGCAACCCAGTTCCAAAACTGTCGCAAAACGCTAAAAGTTTGGTCTTCTTCAACCGAAGGCGGAATTAGTTCATGACCGGGAATTGGGTCAAAAGCAAACCAGCCATATTTGGGGAAGTATACCTCAGTCATTGCATAGGCATCGGTGTTTTTAACGATATAAAAACCCGTAAAAGGGTTAAATTCACCCGTGCCAAACCCGGCGACAAGTCGCGCCGGGATGCCAATGGAGCGCAGCATAATCGTTAGTGTGGTGGAAAAGTGGTCTGGATAACCACCTTTGTACTTGAAGAGAAAGGCTTCTACCAGGTCTTCATTTTCGGCTAACGGGGGCAACGCTAAGGGATTTTCGGGGAGAGAATAGCGTTGTTTGAGCGCTTGAGTGAGATACAGCGCTTTCTCATAGGGTGATGTAATTGGTGTGGGGGAGGTAGCGAGAAGTTCTTCAGTTCGTTGCCGGACTTTTTCGGCAATTTTGGGAGGAACATCTAGATAGTAGCGCTGAATGGCTTTCGGGTAGTCATCGGTTGCCTCTCGCAGCAAAGAGCGATCGCGATAAGGCACCTCTGAGATTACTGTATAGGTAAGTCCGTCACTTAAACCTGAAGGCGCTCTCAAGCTACTTTCCGAGTCTATCTGAATTTCCCGCGAGGGAAAATAAAGTTGCTGGGGATAAGTTAAAGCGGGAATCAGATTTGGTAATTCCGAGACAGCGGTGTAAGTTTGAACCACTTCTTTGGTTCTACCCGCCGTAAACGGTAGTGCTAGATAAAATCGATAAGACCATTCCGGTCTCGCTAGCTTCTGGAGCTGATTTTCGCGGGCAATCTCCCATCCCTGACCATTGTAGCGGTCAAACGCTAGCACACGCCAAAACCCTGGTGCTTGGGAACGTACCCGTAATACGACTTTTGGCTTGAGTGCGCCGCGAAGATTTTGGTTAATCTTACTACCAAAGCCATAGTAAAAAGTGTCATCCATTTCACCAGAGCCACCAGTCCCGGATGAAGTCCCGCTACCACCGCGACCGCGACCATCACGGGTATAACCAGGATTGATAATGCCATTATTATTGGCATCAAAATTTTGGTTGGCTAAATTGCCAGGTGTACTGACAGGAAATGTTTGAATTTGATAGCCCGGAAAGCGCGGCATCAGGGCAAAAATTCCGAGTCCTAATCCGATAATCAGAAGAAAACTCAGACTTAAAAATCTCCAATTGAAAATTGCCGACTTCTTGATTTTTAATTTTTCATTGTTGATTTTTAATTGCCCAAGTCCGAGGCGCGACTGGTAGTCGAGGACGAGAACCGGAAGTGCGATCGCGAGGAATATCAATAACAGGGGCGCAAAGGCAAATGTCTGACTTAATGTACCCGCCACACCTAACAAAATCAGTCCAATTACCATCGAATATCCCAAATCTTTCCGGCGGGGGATATCAAAGCTATGGAGGACTTGGAGCTGAATTAATAACTCCGCCAAAGTCAGGCGCGTATCGTTGGTCTGAGCGAATAAATTACTAAAAAACATCCCCATTGCCAACAACATTCCCATTGCCAGCAAGAACTTGACTGCAATATTGCGATCGCGGCGACGATACCAACTCCAGGTAGCGCCAACGATACTCAAAGGCACCGCCCAAACACTCATCTGAGTTTCTGCCGCAATATCTGTGGCGACAATACCGACAATCACTAGCGCCTGCACCAGCACTCGCAGCAAAATCGAGTTCTCAGGCACAGAAACTGGCATCGCATCCATTCGCTGCCATAACTGATTGAGACGCGGTAGACGCGATCTTTGACCGATCCTAGAGGTGTTAGTCATTAGTCATTGGTCATTAGCGTTTGGTTATTAGTATAAAAACTAAAGACGCAAGACTAAGACTACATCTCAGGATTGATCGCAGACTCGCCCTAAGCTTTTTCCGCTTACACAGTAGGGCAGATTGCGAAAATTAAAGGTGTTTGCTCGGAATCATGGAAACGAATTTCCAGAGGATAACTTTGGTTAGGTTGTAAATCATAAGATTCAACGCTTAAGTAGCCTGGATAAGTGCGCTGGGATGTGGCAGAGGCTTGAGGAGTCCGTAGTGTCAAACTGCCACCACGGGGCAAACGTCCGCTAACATGAAGCTTAGAAACACCATCTTGGATCTGATAGTTTGCCTGCACCGTTACAACGCCAACAGAAGTCTGCCATTGACGCTCTACAGGTGTTTGTGTGGCTGAAATTGGCACAGTTAGGGCGCTGATAATTTCTTTCGCCGCCAATAATGCCAAGGTCATTTGTTGCTCAGTCGCAGCAGTTTCGTAACTCCCCGAAAACGCCTGTAGACGTTCCCCTGAACGACTTGGATACAGCAGCACCATCCCCGCGAGTTGATTAAGCGAGCTAAATTGGTCGGGAAATAAGTTTTCTACCGCATTCACCAGTTTTGCCCCAAGCTGGCGCCGAGAATACACAGCTTCCGAGCAGGCATCCAATAGTTGAGCCATCACCGTCTCTGGCATCGCTACAGGCAAATTCAGGTTAGAGAGTTGTGGCATCCATAAGCGGACAGAAGGCACCCAATTATCAGCTACAGCGTCGGCATTAGGTTCATAGTCAGAAAATTCTGTCTCCCATGGAAAAAGTGGCGGGTGACGTTCAATTTCTACTTGCAGTCGGCGTTTCAATATTGCCTGAAAACGGTTTTGCACGGTCGGCATTTCTCCCAAGGTGTAAGGGCGACTTTGGGCGCCCGGTTCAAGGTCTTCATAAGCAGGGATAGTTTCACTACCTGCCCCGGTGCGGTTTTGAGCCGCGTCGTTGGTGTGATTCGGTGCAATGTTCAATTTTTCTAAATCAAACGGGTCTAAATGATCCAATTCAAAATCCGCTGCTGTTTGTTCGCCTTTTGGGACAGGAATTTCTTCCTGGCCGTCTGCCGAGAGAGAAGCAGCGGGAACGGACTCTTGTAGTAGCCACGCAATTAAGCGGCTATATAGGGCGTCCGAGTTATTATCTAAGTCACTATTCATCGGTCGATGCACCTGATCCGGATACTGAACTATTGCGAATATCCCAGGCAAGTTCAAGTAGTTTAAACCATCGCTTTTCAACCTGGGTAACTGTACAACCTAATGCCTGAGAAATGTCTGAATGGGATTTGCCTTGTTGCTTGAGTTCGAGTAATTCTTGCGCGAAGTCGCTGATTTTTTCTTGGAACCGTTCCCACTCCAAAGGCGTTAAACCCAGGTTTCTCTCTAAGTCGGCTTCTAGCCATTGATGAACCAGTTCCCAGCGGTGAGACAGGGCAAACCGAATCAGATGATATTTAAACCGTTGCTGCAAGTAATCCCGCTGTCTGGGTGTTAAACCTAAAATTTCTTCGATTTCGCTCGCGGGGAGGTCTTTGAGGCGTAGGGTGAAGTAGTCGGCACAATCGCTTTGTTGGCGTTCTTCGAGATAGGCAAATAATTCATCAACTACGGTGTCCCGGAGGTTGGCTTCCAGGGGTTCTGGTTCTGCCGCAACCATCATTTCTCGTACCTGCTGGATGGCGGCGTCGTTCCAGTTGGAGTCAGACTCCGGAGTCCCGCCTTCAGCGGCGGTGTCCATATCCACGCTTGTTTCTGGCGGCTGTTGTTGAGAAAAGGTTTGCGCTCGCAGGATAATTAATTGCTGAGAACGACGACCCGGTAGGGGAATGCGTCGTTTACCGTAACGCTCTGTAAATGCCATATATTCGGCAAGTTCCAGCAGCGCCCGGGGGCGATAGGTGGCATCGACTGAGGTTTCTCGCCGAAAGGCGTTTAAGGATTCTACGTAGAATCCTTGAAGAAAGTCTTCGATCAAAGTTAGCCGTGCTTGGTAGCTGGCTGGGGCTTGGGGCGGTGTAATGTAGCGATAAACGATCGCACTCAAGGTACTCTGTAGTTCTACCCGTCCTCGATGAGAACCTAATTTGTAGTAGCTTAAAACTTGTTTGAGGCGATGGGTGGCAAGTTGTTGTGCCCAGCTTTCGACATCTCCAGATGTCTGAATTCGATTGCTCTCATTGCAGATGCGAGCTACTTCAGCCGCCAGACGCGCCGCGACATCGCGACAGGTCTGTTCAGTGGCACTAGTCGCCTGCCGAAATTCGTTGTACAGCAGTTGAAAAATTGCCTCCGCTCCCTGGCAGACTTCCCTCATGATTTTCATTCTTTAACAAGACCCTAACACACAGAAGTTTGACGGATTTAATCTAGGTTTAGACTCGAAGTAGCTGCATTGCTTTTTAATTAAGCTGATATGGATTTAAAACAACAAATTCAAGTTCTTATTGAAAATGCTCCACAAGATGGTACAACACCCAAAGTTGTAGAAGCGATTGCTCCCGTCCTCACACGGCTTGCCAGTCAGCTCCGACATTCGGAATATCATATTCTGCAAACCCTCTCTGGGGATTGGGTGGTGACGACCCTAAGCAATCGCACTCAACCTGATGTTGAGAAAAATGTGATTTATGCTTTTTCGACTAGCAAAGATGCTAATGATTTTCAGCCCGTTGATGACCCTCAGCTTGTTACGGTGACAATACCTATCACTCATATTTTGTTCCAGATGTTGGCACTCGATACCGTCACTAGCTTAGTTTTTTTTGATACACCTTGTAATTTAGCAGCCGGTACAGAGGTGCGTCGAGATGACCTGCAACAAATCATTCAAAGGCAGCTACAACAAATTAAGTCCGCACCTAGGTCATATCCTAGCAACCTTCCTCCAGATATCGCTTGAGGATGCCCCCGAAGGCAGGCTGCTTTACAGAATTTTCATGAAGTTGCTTTTATAAGACGTTTTCGTGCCGATGGCGTCTGATACTGCGACGGCTTACGGTTGAGGATGGAGATTTCCGTTGCTTCTTTGGAACTGATGCCCTTCAACCCTAGGCTAAATGATCAGCGAAACCTTCATGAGCCTATTTTTTTGCAATATAAGCTTTTCCAGAAGTAGCGCAAGCCCTGACCTTATGCCTGGCAGCGATAAAACCCTAGCCACGTTTTCTTGCGCCGAACAATTATTTCTGGTAAATCGGTAGGCTCAAATCTACTGTAAGCGATCGCTACAAAGTAACGCTAAGACGAGAAAACTCGGTTCTATTACGTCAGTAATTCACTAATATTGACCGTTGTCTCAATCGTCACCTGCGTTACCCTGTCTTCCTTCCCTTGAAGGCAAACTCAATCAATTTTCGATCGCATTTACTAACTGAGATACTTTTTGATGAGAGCGCTACGCTCCTGAAAAACGGTCTGATCATGAAATCGAGCGCCGTTCCTACCCGCTTGTTCAATCATTTGTGACAACTGTTGTCGCTCTTGTGACAAACTTACTAAAAGTTCGCCGAGTTGTTGCCATTCATTGAGCGGCACTAACATCCCACCACCAAGCTCTTTTAGTAAGTCCAGAGCATACTGACTTTCATAGCCAATAATCGGCGTACCGCAAGTTAGCGACTCGAGCAAGCAGCGCGGTGACTCTGGTGTCACATGAGTGAAGAGCATAAGATGAGATTCCCTGATTCTCTGGAGCAATTTCCCTCGATCTGACTCAAATCCCAGCAGCTCGATCGCTTCATTGAGTCCCCGTTGGGCAATCATTTCTTTCGTTTGCTCAAATAAGGTTCCATCGCCCATCCAGGTGGCGTGCAGCTTAACTCCGGAATTCAAGGCTGTTTCTATGGCTTGCACCCAGTCGAAGGGGGCTTTCATTGGATCGAGACGCCCAGCGTAGCAGATGCGAATTGTCTCGTCGGTTTTTGCCCGTTTGATTTTTTCCGAAAGCTCAGAGGCGCTAATTATATCTGAGGCTTTCGTATGGATGTCGTGAATTAGATGGCTGTTATCGCAAAATTGACTGTAGGCAGCATAACAATCTTGACCATGCCACAGACCGAGGGAGCAATTTTTGATAATTTGTTGGTGATAACTCGCCATCAGCGGCGCCATTAATCTCGCCTTGAGTTTGGTTTTGAGTTTTGCTTTCTCGCTCGTTCGCCTCAGCACCTGATCTTCCACCCGATCGGTGTGGACGGCATAGGCTCTACCTTGTTTCTGAGCTTCTTGTGCCCCAACAGCAGCCCAGTCCCCAAACATACCGCCAATGGCAAATTGAAGATAGCGGCAGCGTTTAATTAATTCAGCAAGAGTGGTGCGTACCGCACTATAGCTGGACAAGAATTTCAGTGGCGAATAAGCCCACGGTAGTGGTACGAATTCAAATCGTTCGGGAGCAGCAAGTGTCGCTGTGGAACGCCAAGTCGTGGTTTTTTCTTTTTTGGCAAGTTCCTCAGGAA
>CADCTM010000903.1:0-3626 GCA_902805485.1 uncultured Coleofasciculus sp.
GAGCGGGGCTGTAGTGTTTAAGAAACGTATTACGCATATTGCTTGTATTACATTACCTATCATAAGGGAATTACACAAGATTAGGTAAAGTTAGTCAAAAAAAACAAAATTTTAAACAAATTCCTGAACAGGAAGCAACTCCAGTCAGGGATACCAGTTCATTTCACGTCAAAGCTACTTATTTTCATAAACTCTTCGCCGTGATGTGGATAAATCCTTATACCCTCAATCCGTAATTACTGATGCAAAATCCTCGCCAGCTAGCATTTATCGCGCTTCGGGACATCCACAGACAGGGTGCTTATACCGATATTGCGCTGGATCGCGTTTTGCGAACCGCTACATTAAATAGTGCCGATCGCGGTTTATTGACTCAATTAGTGTATGGCTGTGTGAGACAAACGCGATCGCTCGATGCTTTAATTGACCAACTAGGTAAGAAAAAAGCCAGTCAGCAGCCCCCAGAATTCCGTACAATCCTCCATATCGGCTTATACCAACTGCGATATCAAGAGCGAATTCCCGCCTCAGCAGCGGTTAATACAACCGTTGAACTAGCGAAAGAAAATGGCTTTAAAGGACTAACTGGTGTTGTTAATGGAATGCTGCGGCAATATAGCCGTCTAGCAGAAGCTGCCACAGAACCCTTACAATTACCCCAAGAACCGATACAGCGTTTGGGTATCTTGCACAGCTTCCCGGATTGGATTATCCAGATGTGGGTAGAACAACTTGGGGTAGAAGAAACAGAACAGCTTTGTCAATGGTTAAATCAATCTCCGACAATTGACTTACGAATAAATCCTCTACAGGTATCAATAGAAGACGTTGAGGCAGCAATGTCAACCGCAGGCGTGGATGTGCAGCGTGTACCTCATCTTCCCCAAGCATTACGGATAGTTGGCGGGGCGGGGGCAATTGGGCAATTACCAGGATTTACGGAAGGTTGGTGGACTGTTCAAGATAGTAGCGCCCAATTAGTCAGTCATCTACTCGATCCTAGTGCGGGTGATGTAGTAATTGATGCTTGTGCCGCGCCGGGAGGAAAAACAACTCATATTGCCGAATTAATGGGAGATGAGGGGAAGATTTTCGCTTGCGACAAGACAGCCTCTCGCCTCAAGAAACTCAAAGAAAACGCCCAACGCCTGCAATTAAAATCAATTCAAATCTGTACGGGTGATAGCCGCGACTTGCCTGAGTTTACTAATTCAGCAAATGCGGTATTACTTGATGCCCCTTGTTCCGGTTTAGGCACAGTCCACCGCCGTCCTGATATTCGTTGGCGCAGCACCCCCGCAAATATAGATGAACTTTCGATTTTACAAGGGGAACTCCTAGAACAAGCCGCGACTTGGGTAAAACCGGGAGGAGTATTACTTTATGCCACCTGCACCTTGCATCCCCAGGAAAATGAAAAGGTAATTCAAGCCTTTCTGGCACGTCATTCCCAGTGGCAAATTGAACCACCCGCGCCCGCCTCACCGCTGGAAGCTTTCTCAACGCCTCAAGGTTGGATTAAAGTTTGGCCGCATCGGCATCAGATGGATGGCTTCTTTATGGTACTGCTGAGGCTCAGGAGCTAGTTCAATCAAGGTTTTATATACTTAAACGCCCAGTCAGCGTTTCCTGTTACAGGGTCTGTTATAGATAGAGGGGCAATAAGTTTAGAGAAAAATGTCATGGTGACAAATAGTGTTAAACAATTGGTCAAGATTTTAATCGGTGCGGCTTGGATAGACGGCAGAATCCAGCCAGAGGAACGGGAATACCTGCAAAAAGTTGCCAAGGAAAGTGGTCTTGCTAGCGATCCAGAAATTCAGCCATTATTGTACGAACTTAGAGCCGTGTCCGCCCAAGAGTGTTATGGCTGGGTGGAGCAGTATTTAGGCGACAGCCCTAGTGCAGAAGATTATCAACGACTGATCGATGCGATGAGTGCCTTAATTTATAGTGATGGCGATGTTGCGATCGAGGAAGCAAAACTTTTGACTCGGTTGCAGCTTCTCGATCCAGCGACAGCCTCGCCAAAGTCTAGTCAAAATCACGTCCTCAAAGCGATTCAAAAACTATACCGTCATTGGATTGATAAACAACTCTAGCTGTCTAACGCTGAGGACAAAATAAGGATCAAGGGGACAGCCGATTTTTCTAGCTATTCCCTTTTTTCTTACCTACTTCACATTTGCGACATTAACCCACTTAGCTTTAAGAACACTTTACTTTCCACGGCAACTAAATGCTGGGAACCCGCGTCCTTGACCTTAGATTGTTCAAAGACCACCCAGCCGAAAACAGTCGTAATTTGGCATTTGCTACTATATTTATCAAGAATATTAGGCTGGGAAGTTCTAGGAACTTTTAACGCCGCCTAATGTCTATTTACTTAACAGCACAATCGTTTTTGGAGAACGCCTTCAATGTCTATCTTCCCTCGCTTGCAATCAGGAACCGCCGCCTTTTTGGCACTTGGATTAACCGTTGGAGCTGTCGCTCCTTTGATGAATCCAGCTCCTTCTTTTGCCCAATCAGCTACTAGTTTTTCTGATGTTTCATCAAGCTACTGGGCTAGAGATTTTATTGGAGAATTGTCACGTCGCGATATTATCGCTGGTTTCCCGGATGGTAGTTTCAGACCAGATGCTCCTGTCACCCGTGCCCAGTTTGCTGCCATGCTACGGAAAGCGAATGAAAATGCTTTCAAAAAAGGCGCTATCCGTAATGGCACGACATTTGTTGATGTTCCCTCCACTTACTGGGCAAACACCGCAATTCAAAGCGCCTACACCACCGGATTTTTGACTGGTTATCCGGGAAGTATCTTCCGCCCTGAACAAAATATTCCCCGCGAGCAAGTCTTAACCGCGATCTCTAGTGGACTGAATTACACCTCAAGCACGGCAACATCAACGGTTCTCAATTACTACAACGACGCATCAAGCATTTCCAACTTCGCTCGTGATCCAATTGCCGCCGCGACAGTTAATAACATCGTCGTCAACTATCCTAGTCTCACCACCTTAAATCCTGTTCGCAATGCTACACGGGCAGAGGTAGCGGCGTTCCTCTATCAAGCACTGGTTAAAGAGGGAACCGCACAAGCTCTTAACTCACCTTACATCGTCGCTCAAAATCAGGCGCCAACACCAGTATCATTTACAATTCCTGCAGGCACGACTATCCCCGTTAAGTACGAAAGAGATAAAATCCTTGTCACCAAGGACGAAACTGTACCCCTAACGTTGACAGTAGACCGAAACATTACAACCAGTACTGGTACAGTGTTAATTCCCGTCGGCAGCCAAATTACCGGTGATCTGCGCCCTGCGACAGGTGGTTCTCAGTTCGTGGCGAAGACGCTGGTAATGAATGGTCAATCAATGTCACTCGATGCTACTTCTGGGGTGATTACCAAGACGGAAACCGTTCGTAAAGGTCTCAATGTTGGCAATATTGTCAAGGATGCTGCACTAGGTACTGCCGCCGCCGCTGCGATTTCAGCCGTGACTGGCGACAGAGCGATCGCTACTGAAGAACTCTTATTAGGTGCTGGTTCTGGTGCGATAGTTGCCTTGATCCAAAACTTCCTAGGTCGTAACAGTATCGATCTCGTTTCGATTACTCCA
>CADCTM010000903.1:3636-21658 GCA_902805485.1 uncultured Coleofasciculus sp.
GGCAACGGATTAGGTAACGGATGACTCGTGACTAATGACAACCAGACAATGAAGGTTGTCCCCTTTCCTCGATTATCTTCAGTTTGATTAATTAGATCAGAATTTTGTTTAGTCCAGACCGATTGTACTGGGCTAAACACTTCTATTTCACCCTGCATTTGTTCAATCAGTTCTTTTGCGATCGCGAGTCCCAAACCACTGCCAGGAATCGCTGTTGCTGCCTGGACGCCCCGATAATGCCGCTCAAATAGATGTTCTAAGTCTTGGGGTGGAATTCCCGGTCCCGTGTCGCTAATGGCGATAGCCAAGCGAGTAAAGAGCGTTCGTCCTACAGCCCTTCGGGCATCCTTCGGCAGGCGTCCTCCCTTGGGAGAAGCGCTTATCGCAATCATTTTACCGGGAAAGGTTTGTTGTTCACTAACTTGGATCTGAATTTGTCCGCCGGCTGGCGTGTATTTTAAAGCATTGTCGAGCAGATTGCTTAATACCTCGCGCAGCGCTTGGGCATTGCCTTGCACTAACGGCAAATTGTTCGGAATTTCCGCTTTTAACTCTAGATTTCGTTCTTGAGCGATCGCTTTGGCGGAAACTAAAAGCGGTTCTAAGACAGTCGTAACTGAAATCGCTTCTAGTGTTTGAGCATTGCCCGGTAATAGGGGCAAACCGAGTATGGTTGTCCCTTGTTGGGAAGCGTCATTAATTAGCGCCGCATTGAGTGGCAGTGGTGCTGTATTTTCTTCAGTCTGATCAAGGCAGGCGTCAAACTGTTGCAGTAACTCTTGCAAGCGCTCACTTTCTCCCACAATACTTGATGCGACTTCCTGGTTTCTATCTCCTGGTTGCAGGCGCTTGAATAATAGCTTACCAAAGGTTCTTAACGCAGTTAAGGGGTTACGAAATTGATGCAAAAGGTCATCTAAGCGATCGCGTTGTTGAGCATGAAATTGCCGAGATTGACTCAACTCCTGCTCCACCCAAGCGCGACGCTGATCCATGATGTAACCAAGAGTCAAAGTCCGAGCAATTCGTTCAATTGTCGCTTTTTCTTGTTCATTCCACGCTCGATCATCACGCGCTGTAACGAGCAACCCCATCACCACCCCTTCATGAATTAAGGGCAAAACAATTTGACGTTGCTGCCGTAAGAAATTTTCATCCCAATCTGCTGATGTTGAACTGACATCTGGATCATTGCCAGACGGTTGAGGCAGTAACCGGGGTGCGGCTTTTAATAACCGAGGAATTGTGTTGATTTTACCTTGAAGTTCCGGCAAAATCAGAGCAGTATCTTCTTCTTCCCAAACCTCAGTTGTCTCCGGATAAACAACTACAGGAATTAGCTTTGGCTCAACCCCTTCTACCAGTTCTTCTGTTAAATAAACAGCACTCAAAGCGGCTCCTAAAGCTTGAGTTAATACTGCCACTTGCGACTTACACAAAGCGACAAATTCTGAACTGGCAGGAATGAACATAAGGTTAAAATAAATAGTCTAGGAGTGTACTGGTTTCGGGAAACTCCTGTTGGTTTCCTCTCAATCATGTCTAACTAGTAATAAAACTGATTATGAATCGCTGCACCTACCAAACGTATTAAGTAAGTTGATACTCATTGCTAAAAGCGGAAAGTGAGGTTAAGCCTGAACTCGTTGCAGCTAAATCCAGACAAAGCAATGCTTTGCCATTACCTCATATTACGCTCTGTAAAGTACAGTATAGTTTTCAACCGCAAATTTCTCATTTATAACGCCTCTTAAACTGTTACTATCTTTGCCAGTGAAGCCTTTCAGGATTTTGTATCAAACTATAAATAGGTATTGATTTTTTGAACTCAACCCGATATACTTTCGACGGCTTTTGTAACTAACATTACAAATGTCAGCAAAAAGAGGAGGTAAAGAGGTTGGCAAGAAGACGCAAGCGCAAAAGTCGCCGCCGCCAAGAAGGGCGCAAGATTCTGGAGCACGTGCCTCAGTATAATCTCGAAAGCGGTGAAGATAAACCAGTGACAGCAGCACGAAAATATATTCAATCCGCAGGGATACTTCCACCAGCTTTGCTGCTAGTGAAACGAAACGAACATACTACAGACCGATACTTCTGGGCAGAAAAAGGACTATTTGGTGCTCAATACGTCGAAGAAAACCATTTTCTGTTTCCCAGTCTACGGATACAGGACTCACCGGTAGAAAACACTGCTGTTGCGGTTTCTAGCCGTTGATCGCTCAAGGATAAAACAGGCCTGACAAGCGTGCTCAATTAACCCGACTCAAGTGCCAAGAGCTTGTGTCGGGTTAATCTATTTATGGTTAATGGGTAGAAGGTTCAACAGCGGGCTTAAGCTTTAAAGCCTGTTGTAACTGCTGTAGTTCATCACGATGGGCTGTGACGGTAATAAGAGTTTGAATACCTGTTTCTTGGATCGATACAGGTTCTACTCTTAAAGAAACCTGTTCGTTTCGTCCGGCTTTTTTCCAGTAAAAAAGTCCTGCTGCTGGGGAAAGTAGAACCAGTCCTAAGAAAAGGCGATCCAAGGAGGGATACAAAAATGAGAGAACTAGCGATAAACAAAGAATGCCACAAGCGGCGAGTGTTGTTAAAAAAATCGCCATGAACCAACTAGGGCGAACAAAGCCTTGGAATGTAACTTGATTAGTTGCGGCATCCAGTGCTGCCACTCGGTAAGCTCTTTGGTCAAAATATTGCTGCAAGCGTGTAAGAATGGACTCTTCTGATTCTTGAGCAATCAGTCCCACTTGTTGCGTGCGGTCTTTAACAGAAGCGCGAATGAAAAACAATAAACCGACTGCCAACAAGAGTGTGAGCAGGAATGTAGAAGAAAGAATTGGTGTATTCACAGACGTTTAATTAAGACATTCACATAGGCTTCTATTTTACGATTTGTTAACCAATAGTGGTCAGAGATGAGCGTTATCTCTCACCTGTCTTCCCCCTAGAGCGGCACTCTTGTAGAATCAAACACTCAACTGTAACCATTAATCAATCGCTAGCAGCTTGTGTAATTGAGAAACGAATCTCAAACAAATGCGTGATTAAACGCAACTGCTAGACGGCGCTCATTTTGTAACCAAAGACAGCGAGAAACTTTTACATCGCTTTGCTGTCATCAGCCATATAGCCTCGCCAAAAGCTGGCAAGTTCCTGAGCTTGATCTCGCCACTCGGAGCGAATTTGATACATCCTCCTGGGGCGTCCTCTGCCTTCTACTTTTTTCCAGTACCCGGCAATTGCCTCTGCCTCTTCCAGAAACTTTAAGGCGCTGTAGAGGACGGTATCAGAAAGTCGATAAGTTGGGTACTCATGTTCCAGTTGTTGAATCAGTTGTGTTCCATAGGATTCTCCTTTCAACAAGACGGAAAGCACATAACATACGGCTAATTCCTTGTTGAGATAGTTAGGAGGGGGGTCTTGAAAAAACTGATAGATATCCTCAAATTTCATCTGCATAGCTCTCTGAATATCCCAGCCCACCGGATTTGAATGGGAAAGTTTTTCTGAAACTAACGATCGCTTCAGCACCCCTAAAAACTCATACCAATTCAGCCTTATACATTCCCTGTACTCATTTCTCTCGAATCACTCGGCAGATGGCGCCAAACAAAGCGTTATCGATTCGGGGAGTATAGGAGCTAATTGGAGAGGACGCGACACAACGCGTGCGTATCTGCCCACATTCGCGACCAACCCTAATCGGTTAATCGCTCTCACACCTTATAGCGTGAAAGTCTTGACTAAGGTGTAACTCACAGGTTGGTTCGTCCAATTTAGATGCAACACATCTGAATTATCACGATCAATCACCGTTAAGTCACCTAAAACGCTCTTCAGTAGCATCCGTACTATCTCCAAGGTTATTGCATGGTAGATGTTCTCGTTCCCTGAAGATCACAAGCCAGACCTAAGGTTGAAAGTCTTCAATCTTTATCTACTCACTTATAGACAGGTATTCCGTATACTTTTGAGTTTTCGGGAAATAACAAGTCCACAGGATTGATTGATATCAAACTATTGGTCACTCACTCATCAGCGGTTAGCCAATCTTAATCGGTTACACCATTAGCTCTGGATTCGTCTGCCATACTTCCTTGATAATTTTGCCGAATTGGTCGAATTGCACCTGATAAGACATGGACAAAACGACAACAGTGCCGCGATTGGACTGCGCGGTGATCTGAATTTCAGCATCAACGCGGCGCAAGTATTGTTGTTGTTTGACAACTTGGAAGTTTTTGATTTGGTACTGCCCAAAAAATTTCTGCCAAGCGGAGTAGATCGATTGACCCTGATAAACTTCGTCTACATCTGAAACGCTATAAGAGCGCTCTAAAACCGCATTATCACTATAGCGACTGGCTAAGAGTTCTGGATTTTCTGAAGCAATTGCTTCCCAGTGCTGTTGAGCTACCAATAATGTATTGGCACTGCTACTGCTTTTGTACAGTGATAAAGTGCAAACCAAAGCAATGGCATAAGTTGCATAAGATAAACGCTGCCTTAAAGTTGCTCTAAAACGCTCCATCGCTCTTCGTTTCCCTGTTCCTGATCAATTCGGCTTTATGAGGAAATAGCAGACGACAGAGAAGCTGTAGTGACAACCCTGAGCCTGTACTTTGTCAAGACGACTCACTGGAATTAAAAGTTCTCGCTTTTTACATTTTTTGAAGAAAATCCCGTAGCCTCAGTTTGAGACGACTCAACGCGATTAACTCAATGAACCCTAAAGCCCACGAGATGAGAAAATCGTGAAAAGATTTAAAACAGGATTTTTCCTCACAACGATTGCGATATTCCCTAGCAAAACCGCCCTGAAAAGAACAAACGTTTCAAGTATAGCCGGATCGACTCCAGAAACAGTAAAATCAGCACAGTTGTTGAGGAAAAACACCTCATTAAGCCAGCAACAAGCGAGATAATGAAATTGAACTAGGTTTGAATTTAAGAGCTGAAGAGCCCCAATGCGAGAAAAGCCTGAAACAGCTACACTTCCTCCAGCCCTCCAGCGTGTTGCCTTTGCCCTACGCACTTTCGGAGGGATTTCCTTCTGGCTCCAGTTAATTCTCGGGGTTGTTTCTTTGTTTGTTTTGGTGTTTGCCACAATTAGTGGTAGTGTTGGTCGTCAAGTTAATCCAGCGAATAATCAAGGGACGGGATTTGGCGTCTTTTTTGCAATTTGTGGATTAGTGACGCTGGGTGTGGGCGCTTATTTTGCATTTCGTTACACTCGACTTGCTAAAAATTTGATCGAGTCAAATGCGGCAGGAAGACCGAGTAAAGCGGACACTTTGCAAATTATCCGACTCGGACTGATTGTTAATTTGGTAGGAATGTTGTTGACGATTGTGGGCGCACAGGCGATTATCGGCAGCATCCTGGCAAAGTCTTTTGCTCAACCGCAAGGAGCTGTAGGTGTTGGGGGAATCGTTGACCTGAATAGGTTTGTGCAGCCAATAGATTTGTTTGTGGTGCAAGCTAATACTAATACGATCGCCGCTCATTTTGTGGGAATTACGGCTTCCTTGTGGCTGTTCAATCGTGTTAATCGCTAACCTGTTGAGTCTTTCAGACTCGTGAGGGTGGTGCTTAATTTTACTTTAGGCGCGAACTATGGCAGATTGGGGGAATTCAAGCGATCGCCTTTCTCCTGGTTTGATGTAAATTGCCATGAACGGCCTTCTGCTTGCTCTTATCGCGATCGCATTCTTGTTGTAGAAAAAGTCAAAACCTGTGCTTGACCTAAAGCAAATTCGGGAAAATCCACAAAGCATCCAAGAACTACTAGACAGGCGTTGTGTCGGTCAGTATGACCTCAAGCCGATCTTAGAATTAAATCAGCGTCAACGGGAACTAGAAGCCTCACGCACTTCATTCCAAGCCCGTAGTAACGAAATTGGTAAATTAATTGGTCAAACTATTAAAGCGGGTACTCCTGCTGATGCGCCGGAACTCCAAGCGCTACGGGATGAAGGCAACCAAGTTAAAGCCACATTAAGTGAACTAGAACCCCAAGAAAAAGACCTCAAAGCCCAAATTGAAGCCCTCTTATTACCCCTTCCCAACTTACCTAGTGCCTCAACACCACTGGGTAAAAGTGAAGAAGAAAATGTCGAAATCCGTCGTTGGGGTGATGAATACATTCCCCAAAATCCAGATATTCTCCCCCATTGGCAAATCGGAGAAAAACTCGGTATTCTCAATTTTGAACGGGCGGTAAAAGTCGCCCAAAGTCGATTTGTCACCTTAATTGGGGCAGGGGCGGCATTGGAAAGGGCGCTGATTAACTTCATGCTTGACCAGCAAATCGCTGTTGGATACCTGGAGGTCATGCCACCCATCCTGATTAATAGCGAGTCTCTCACGGCGACAGGGCAGTTACCTAAGTTTGCCGAGGAAAGCTTCAAGTGTGAAAGTGATGACTTGTGGCTTGCTCCGACTGCCGAAGTGCCGTTAACTAATCTTTATCGGGATGAAGTAATTGAATCGTCTCAGTTACCGATTTATCACTGCGCCTATACCCCCTGTTTTCGGCGCGAAGCAGGAAGTTACGGACGCGATACACGAGGATTGATTCGACTACACCAATTTAATAAAGTTGAGCTGGTAAAAGTTGTTAATCCTGCTACCTCTGAGTCGGAACTGCAAAAATTAGTTCAGAATGCGGCGGCGATTTTAGAAGCCTTAGAATTACCATACCGAATCATCGAACTGTGTACGGGTGATTTGGGCTTCTCCGCTAACAAAACCTATGACTTAGAGGTATGGTTGCCCTCTGCCGGGAAGTATCGCGAAATTTCTAGTTGTTCCAATTGCGGTGATTTTCAGGCGCGGCGCGGTAATATTCGCTTTAAAGAGGCAGGCAAAAAAGGTACTCAGTTCGTCCATACCCTCAACGGTTCGGGATTAGCAGTTGGACGTACGATGTCTGCCGTTTTAGAGAATTATCAGCAACCAGATGGCACGGTTAGCATACCCCAGGCGCTGCAACCTTATCTGAAGCGTGAGGTGTTGTAATCCTAGGGTCGCAAGTCGCTCTCAGGTATCAGACCTTACAATGAAGAAATGTAAGTTAGCGTTACATTAAATATTTCTTATGTCAATTTGGTCAGTGTTGGCAGCGATCGCAGTTTTGGCGGTTTTGATTGTCGTTCATGAGACAGGTCACTTCATGGCGGCGCGTTTGCAAGGAATTTATGCAAATCGCTTTTCGATTGGGTTTGGTCCAACTCTTTGGAAATACCAGGGACCACAAACTGAATATGCTGTTCGTGCCTTTCCCCTAGGCGGTTATGTCGGTTTTCCTGATGATGACCCAGATAGCGATATTCCTCCCAATGACCCGAATTTACTCCGCAACCGACCAATTTTAGACCGGGCGATTGTGATCAGTGCTGGTGTGATCGCTAATTTGATTTTTGCCTATCTGATTTTGGTCGTTCAATTCGGTTTGGTCGGCATCCCAACTGGCTTTGATTTTCAGCCTGGTGTTGTCGTACAGCAAATTATCTCAGATAACTCGCCTGCCGCTCAATCTGGCATCAAAGCTGGCGATATTATTTTGAGTGTGGATGGTCAGGAATTAGGTGCTTCTAAAGAAGCAAGTTCTATCTTGACAAAAGAAATCCAAAATCATCCCAACAAGCCGATTGCTTTTACGATCAAGCGTAATGATCAAGTAATCTCACTGCCAATTACACCGAGACTAGAAGAAGATGGCAAAGGTCACATTGGTGTTGGACTAAATCCTAACGGCACAATCGTACGCCAACGAGCAAAAAATATTGTTGAGGCCTTCAGCACCTCTGCCCAAGAATTCCAGCGGATTACTGTCTTAACAGTTCAAGGTTTTGGACAACTTATTAGTAATTTCGGCGAAACAGCAAGTCAAGTTTCAGGTCCTGTCAAGATTGTCCAAGTAGGGGCAGAAATTGCTGGGAAAGACTTAACTGCCCTTTTTCAATTTGCAGCAATTATCAGCATCAACTTGGCAATTATTAATATTTTGCCTCTCCCAGCACTAGATGGTGGTCAACTGGCGTTTTTGCTGATTGAAGGACTACGAGGAAAGCCTTTACCGACAGAAGTTCAGCAGAATGTGATGCAAACAGGATTAGTCTTATTGCTAGGCTTAGGAATTTTCTTGATTGTCCGCGATACTGCGAATCTGTTGCCCGCTAGTTGGGTACAAAATTTATTTCAATAACTTCCTGAGTGGGAATGGCATTTCTTCACCCATGAGGCTAGGCAACGGATTATTTAAGGTCTGCAAACGGCTGGAATACTAGACTAATGACTAATGACCAATGAATCTTACTCGTAAGTTAGCAGCCAAGCAACAGCGGGCGATCGAGATTTTAGTTCGCCTTAAGCGACTTTATCCGGAAGCCCCCTGTACATTAAATTACGAAACGCCTGTTCAGTTGCTAGTTGCCACGATTCTTTCGGCGCAATGTACTGATGAACGGGTTAATTTGGTGACGCCAGCGTTATTTAGCCGCTTTCGAGATGCTGCTGCCTTTGCTAAAGCTGATGTGGAAGAAGTCGAAACCTTAATCCGTTCGACTGGCTTTTATCGCAACAAAGCCAAAAATCTTATCGGTGCTTGCCGGATGATTATGGCAGAGTTTGGGGGTGAAGTGCCAAAACGCATGGAAGAACTTCTGAAGTTGCCTGGAGTTGCCAGGAAGACGGCGAATGTCGTGCTTGGTCATGCCTATGACATCCATGAAGGTGTTACGGTGGATACTCATGTGAGGCGTCTTAGCTTTCTACTCGGCTTAACTGAGTATACTGACCCGATTCGGATTGAGCGAGATTTGATGCGGCTATTGCCTCAACCAGAGTGGGAAAATTGGTCAATTCGACTGGTTTATCACGGTCGGGCAATTTGTAAAGCCAGGAAGCCAGAGTGTTATGCTTGTGTACTTGCCGATTTATGCCCTTCTGCTGTTCTAGAGTTAATGCCTGCTGAGGTGAGTGTAAAATCTACCGCCTCATTGCCAGCCACTCAGTGAAGCCATCAGATAAGATAAAAAACGGTGTATTGATTTAGGAATTGCAGGATTCATGGCTAAAAAAAGTATGATTGAGCGCGAAAAAAAGCGCATCAAGACGGTAGAAAAGTATGCCGAGAAGCGGGAAACTCTCAAAGAAGAGTTTGAAAATGCGACAAATCAACGCGATCGCTTGGTAGCACACCGGAAACTACAACAGTTGCCCCGTAATAGTGCCCCTAACCGGGTGCGGAACCGTTGCTGGGTGACAGGGCGTCCACGGGGTTATTACCGTGATTTTGGACTGTCTCGCCATGTTTTCCGGGAATGGGCGCACCAAGGCTTGTTACCTGGTGTTGTCAAATCTAGTTGGTAAGGAGAGTGAGTCATTAGTCACTAGGGTATGACCAATGACTAATGACTAATTACCACAACAGCGGTCAATGCCCAGACTTTGTAATAAAATGTCACTAACTGCATTGGCGATCGCAAATTCGCTGTAAAAACTCTCGCGAAAGTCAAACGCCTGCATCTCTGTCAAAATCGCAACGACAAGCGAACCCAAATCATTTTCCCCTTCCATCCTTTGGCGGACAAAGATTTGGGCGGCGCGTTTGGCAATTGTTTGATTTACAGGCTCTGGGATAAACTCTTGATCGAGCCAATGGGCAAGAGCCTCTCGTAACCATTCCCCTTCCTGTTGAGCATTCTGAGCAGGGGGGAGCGTCAACGGTGGAATTGGTTCAAACATGGGGCAAGCTAAGGTGATGGCTGTCTTAGAATCATTTTAAGTGCCGAGTCGTGTATCCGCCTTAAGCCATTTGATAAGCTTAACTAGCCCACAATTTATAAGCTACTGAATAACATACGATGGCCGCTCAGAGGCAGAGCACTGGCGAATGGCATTTGATATTCTTTCCCTAATTCAGGGGTATGCCCAAGGCTACTTCCTGATGGCAGATGAGAACGATAAATTAGGATGGTACAGTAGTAATGTTCGTACTGTCATTCCCCTAGATAGTCGATTTCGCTATCCAAAATCCCTGCGGCGTGTGCTGAATCAAGAGCGTTTTAAGGTTGCTGTTAATCGGGACTTTAAAAGCGTTGTTGCAGGTTGTGCCAACCGGGAAACAACCTGGATCTCTGCTGAACTTCAAGAAATTTATTTTGCCCTTCACAAAGCAGGGTGGGCTTATAGTTTTGAAACCTGGCAGGGTGATGAATTGGCTGGTGGAATTTTAGGGATTACCATTGGTGGCGCATTCATTGGCGAGTCAATGTTCTACCGAATTCCCGAAGGTTCAAAGGTGGCGATGGTAAAGTTAGTTGAGCATTTGCGATCGCGTAATTTTCTCTTGTTTGACGCGCAAATGATGAACCCTCACTTAGAGCGATTTGGTGCTTGCATCATCGAGCAGCACCACTACCAAAACTTATTACAAGATGCATTGCAGCGTCAATGTTCTCTGGATTGACGCTCAATACCTTAGATACATTTACAATTACCCTACACAAATTGGGCAACACAGTCTAACCTAGAGACACCGAGTTTGTGTTAACCATTACCTTCTTTATGAGACTGGTTTTTTGCGATCGCCGCACCATTGTAAGCAACCGACCATTCACCATCAACACTAAAACATAGATCAAACCCTAAGGCATTGGCTTTGATGGCATAGTAGCGATACCCAATCATCAAGGCATTTCGTAAAGCTTCACTACAGCATTCAATCCGGAAGGTGCGATATTGTAGCAGAACTCCCAAACTATTTTTCACCTTGTAGGTGTCGAGGGCAATATAGCATGGCTTTAGCGCATCCCGATAAAGGTTATCTAAAGATTCTAGCCATAAGGTAATGACTCGCTTGTCTAATTGGGCAGTCAGGCTGTGATTGTCCATGGTTCAAGAACATTCCTGAAATTGGAAGGATTAAAAAATGTCATCTCTCTAATGGATGATATTACAAAAATCGAAGAATGTCTCCTTTTTTTAAGCCCTTTCTATGGGTAGACGTGGAGGAAAACATTAGTCGTTACCTTGGCTAGTAAGGGTAAAGAATTGTTAAGCAGTTTTTAAAGCCTTAAAAATTTACATATGCCAAAGGACTAATGAAAATGCAACTGAAGCCAATCAGCCAACAGATCGTCGCCGTAGTTGGGGCTTCCAGCGGGATTGGGCGATTAACAGCTCTGGAGTTCGCGACGAAGGGAGCGAAAGTAGTAGTCTCGGCGCGGAGTCAAGAAGGTTTAGAGACATTGGTAAAAGAAATCCAAAGTCAGGGTGGCGAAGCGGTGGCAGTAGTTGCCGATGTGAAGAATTTTGAGCAAGTAAAAGCGATCGCCGATAAAGCCATTGAACAATATGGACGACTCGATACCTGGGTTCACGCCGCCGCCACAGGTATCCTCGCCCCATTTGAAAAAATTACACCCGAAGAATTTCAGCAAGTCATCGACGTTAACTTAATGGGACAAGTACATGGCGCAATGGCAGCGTTACCCCATCTGAAGCGGGAAGGTAGAGGCGCACTGATTCATATATCCTCAATGGAGGGGAGACGCGCACTGCCCTTACAAAGCCCCTACTCCGCCGCCAAGCATGGTGTAGAAGGCTTTTTAGAATCCCTGCGCGTAGAACTGCAACACGAGGGAATACCAATAAGCGTCACCAGCATCAAACCCGCCGTCATTAACACGCCCTTCTACAACAAAGTTCAAACCAAGCTAGGCGTCAAGCCAACAGGAATACCACCCTACTACGAACCCAGCTTAGTTGCCGATGCGATTCTTTACGTTGCCGAACATCCAACCCGCGACTTTATCGTCGGAGATGTGGGCAAAGTTTTGGACGTCTTCCAGCGCCTCTCGCCTGAGTTATTAGATTCCATCCTCGTACTCGTCGGATTTCAGGGACAAAGGACAACTGAACCCAAATCCGAAGGGGCGCCAAATAACGTCTTTGAACCGATTCAAGGTTACGACAAAGTTGAAGGCGATTTTGGCAACTTGGCGATACCCAGTGTCACTGATTGGTTTGATAAAAATCCGCCCTTAAAGTGGGGTGCTATTGCTGCTACAACTCTTGGTGCTGCCGCATTAGCATTGCTAGCGACACAAGCGGCTAATAAAGCCTCGTAGATAATTGTAAGTGATCAATTATCTATCAAAACCCGTAGGGGCAATCCCGCCTGGTTGCCCCCAATCTGGGCAGGGTAGGCACCCGGAGCGAAGGTGAGGAGGCGCTACCCCTCCTACATGGTTAAGGATTGTGGGTTAGTTTCAATCAGTTTCGCCAAGTCTTGCAGGAATGCTGCCGCATCAGCACCGTAGATAATCCGGTGATCACAGGTAATATTTACCTGCATCTGACGACGCACGCCCATCAAACCATCTGCCGTTGCCACGACTTGAGGACTGGATGCCCCGATCGCCAAAATTGAACCCTGTCCGGGGGGTAAGATGGCATCAAAGCGGTCAACACCAAACATTCCCAGATTCGACAAGGTAAAAGTACCAGAGTTGTATTCCTGTGGTTGCAACTGCTTAAGCCGGGAACGCTCTACCAAGTCCTTCCAGGTACGAGACAAGGAATAAATATCGATTTGGTCAGCCTGTTGCAATACTGGCGTAATCAGCCCACCATCTGCCATTGCCACAGCGACAGAGATATTAATTGAGCTGTGATACTGAATGCCTTGGTCGGTATAACTGGCATTCACCAGTGGATGTTTTTGCAAGGTGACAGCGACAGCTTTAGCAAGCAGCGCCGTCATTGTTACGCCTTTGGACTTAATTTTTTTGTATAACTTGTCCAGTTCGTCGGTTGTAATCGTGTAACCAACGTGGAAGGTGGGAACCTGGAGGCTGGCAACCATATTCCGTACCACCGCATTTTGCAGCGTATTCAGGGCTACAACCTCGCCTAGAGCTACGGGAACAGGAGCGGCGGGGGCAGGGGCAGGTTTGGGCGCAGGAGCGGCGACAGGGGCTTTTGCCGGGGCGGCGGCTGTCGCTACGGGTGTATGAGTTTTACCGGATGCAGCTTCTACATCTTCGGCAACGATTCGCCCGTTGGGACCACTGCCTTTTAATGTACCGAGATCGATACTTAATTCCTTGGCTAACTTCCGGGCGCGGGGTGAGACAATTGTGCGCCCATTGCGCTGACTGGGAGCCTCTGATGTGACGCTAACGGGTTCTGGTACAGGAGCAGTTTCTTTTTGAGCCGTGGCAACCGCCGGGGATTGAGTGGATTGGGTGGCTTGTTGTTTTGCTGTTTCAATTTCTGCTTCGGTTTCTGCCACCAAAGCGATCGCAGATCCAACAGGCGCGGATTCACCAGCCGGCACGGTGATTAGAGCCAGATAGCCTTCATAAAAGGACTCAACGTCCATATCTGCCTTATCCGACTCAACCACCACAACGGTTTCGCCCTTTTCAATTTTGTCACCTGGAGATTTTACCCAGGAGACGATCTTGCCTTCGGTCATTGTGGAACTGAGGGCGGGCATGAATACTTCGTGGATCATGGGTGGTTTTCCGAATCAACTAGGCGTGAGGTGAGCAAGAACGTTTGCCAGATTGCATTGTAGCTTGAGGAATGACCCTGAAACGATAGAAGTTTACACTGTTCTACGAGTAGTACCGTATAGCGCCTTTCTAACACTTAGCCGCAATCCTCGCCACCGCTCTAATTAACCTGTGCGACAATGGGAGTGCCAGAAAGGAAAAATTGTCCGAGGGTGATGGCAGCTACTAGTGTAAACAAAACCGCTAGTCCACGCTCTAGGGATTGTTGAGGAATGCGGCTGGCAACGTAGGAACCCAGTTGTCCACCAATAATTACTCCCGGCACGGTAAAGGAAACTAGGCTAAGAACTGTCTCTAGGGTTTCTCCACCCTGCTGAACAAAGTTGACAAAGTGACCGCAAGATGCAACTAATGCTGTGACGGCGACGATAAAGACGTTAGTGGCGATCGCAACTTGGCTTGGCATCCGGCAAATCTTCAGCAGGTAGAACCCATTAACTTCGCCAAGTCCAGTTGATAAAAGTCCGATCAAAACGCCTCCTAATCCGGCAACCAGTTGTCCTTGAAGCGGGTTGTTGATGGTGTAGCGGAAAGTTTTCCCCTCAGCAGTGACGATGCAGGTTTCTTGTCCCTCGTTGGCAATGGCATTCATTCCCTCAATTGCCATCACAGGTGCGGTTTGCTCGTGGGGTGAAGCGCCCAGGAAACTGACTGCGATCGCAATTAGTCCTACACTAAACACTATTTTTAGCAAATTTGGATCGAGCCAGCCCGCTGCCCAAGTACCAACAAGCGCGGCGGGAACCGTTGCTGTTAGTAACATTATTCCTAAGCGGTAATCTATTAATTTTTTCCGGCTATAGGCAACCAGTCCACTGGAAAACCCAAAAACTTCTGTTATCAGCGCCGCACCAATGGCAACTTCTGGTGGTAAACCCAGTGCCAGCATAAAAATGGGCGCAAAAAAAGTCCCACCTTCGACACCTGACGCCATCGCAATGGTGGAGATCAGGGTAGCAATGGGCAACATATACCAATATTCAAGATTCATGAGTTAAAAATTGAGACGTGATAATTGCCACAAAAGCGGAGTCTATTTGACTATCGCTATCTATACAATTTCTCAGTCTACTTTACAAAAGTTAAATTTTTGTAGAGTAATGCAATTTTTCTCAGGAGCGTTACAAGTCGCTTTGGTAGAGGTAGGTAGGTTAAGTCGATGAGGCTCAGGCGTCCACTTAAAGAGCCTTCTCAGTTAGAGCGTCTGGTTTTTTCTGAGCAATGCCGATGTTAGATGTAAACAAAAAATAATAAAATCTGTCAAATTTATGAGCAAGCACTCAATACAGTCGAAAAGTTTCCTGGTGTTTTTCGGTATGGCAATGACACTGAGTGCTTGCAGCAATATAAGCGCTAATGTGGCGACACCAACGCCGAGACTAATAGCTGCTGCTAGTCCACAGCGTCAAACCTTAAAGGCGACTGAGGAGAGGAAACAAACTCGTCGGGAAGATTATAAAGCGATCGCCTTATCAAAACTTGGCAATGCTGGTAACTTAGTGGGTAGTGAGCCAAAAGCGATCGCCCTTCGGGTTTTCCGAAAGACTGAACCAGAGCGGGGCAAGTCAGAGGTAACGGTTGATTATAATTATCCAAAAGCCGTCGTCATCGTTACCCACATTGGTTTAGCCGATGATTCGCTCCGTGACATCAGGTATCGTGCTGAATTCGTTGCTACATCAAATACAGTCCCACCTGACCAGGTGTGGTCTTTGGTATGGGCTGGCTCCCAGTTCAAATGTCGAATAGGGCGTGGTCATCAAGATTGGTCAAGCGAACTATGTTCATAGTCAGGAACTAGGGTGTGTTTTTAAACTATATTGGCTGGGTTTCTGTCGGTGGATATCCCCCTAAATCTCCGAACTTCGTCCCGTTGCGCTAACACTCTTTGCTAGGGCTTATTAAAGAGGGACTAAGCTTAATTATTAATTCCCCCTTTTTGGTTAGGGCTTAGGGGGATATCCGGATTTTAAAACACAGCCTGTGGGGGGATTTCCAGGTTTAAAAACACACCCTAAGTTTTAAATATCGCCGCGAATTTCTTCGACAATTCCATCACGCAGTAGAATTTCTACATTCATTTTTCTGACTAAGTTATCACCTGGTTCAATCTGGAAAAAGCTTTCCATCTGCCCTTGATTAACCTCCTGATCAAGTTCCAGCATCTGCACTTGTTGAAGTTGCTGTAACTGCTGATTTTTCTGCTCTAACAGCTCACTTTTCTTCTGATTGACCTGAACTTGAATACTTTCAATTTGTTGTGCTACTTGCGGTCCCAGCGGTTGTAAACTTTGCTTTTGAATTTCCGAGATTGCCCGCTGCCCTTGCATATCGAGCTGTTGTAGCTGAGTATCAATTAAATTAATTTGCTCCTGAAGTTGTTGCTGAACCTCTTCTTTCCATCGGGGCGTCACGATCGCTTTAACATTAATCGGTCGCTTCAGGAGTAGGTTGGATTTAGATTCGTCCATATCGGTTGCGCTAGATAGATTTGAAGGTGTAAAAGTTCAAAAGTTCGGACAAGCCGTAGAAGAACTCAAAAAGTAGGTAGAGAAGGTTTTTGCAACGTGCCAATCACTTTCTCATTCTTTAACGTTTTCACCCAGAATCAGGTAAACATCCCGTTAATAATATCGCGATAGCGTTCCGTAACAACGGGTTTGCGGATTTTCAGCGTTTGAGTCATCATGCCATTTTCAACAGAAAACGGGTCAAGAATTAGCTTAAACGGACCAATTCGGTCATCAGGGCGATAGCCTGGTCGATCTTGAACTTCTCGGCTCAATTCAGCACGGAATAAAGTCTGAATCTCTTTCCCATCAAGGTCAATTTCTTTTCCCGAATGGGACGCTGTAGCTTCAGATTCATTGGGTAGACGCAGGTGAAGATTTTGAGAAGCAGCCCAGGTTTGAAGGGCTTCGAGATTAGGGACAATTAACGCTCCAAGCGATCGCTGATCTTGCCCCACTAACATAATCTGGTCAATATAAGGACTCCGTAGACAAGCATCCTCAATCGGTTGCGGCTCAATATTCTCTCCATTCGTCAAAACAATCGTATCCTTTGCCCGTCCCGTCAGCACCAAATCATGATCGGCAGTCACCCAACCCAAATCACCGCTATCAAACCACCCCTGAGAATCGATCGCTTTTGCCGTCGCTTCCGGATTTTTATAATAACCTTTCATCACCTGGGGACCTCGGAGGAGAACAAGTCCACGTTGTCCCACAGGCAAGGGTTGACGAGTTTCAGGGTCTACAATTTTATTTTCTGTCTCAGGCATGGGTAGTCCCGCTGAACCCCGGAGGTTATGCCAGGGACGCCGGACATTAGTAATCGGTGCCGTTTCTGTCAAACCATAGCCCACCAGCACCTCAACACCGACAATTTCAAAGAAATTTTCCAAATGTTTTGCTAGGGAACCGCCGCCACTGATCACTTGCCGGATTTGCCCCCCAGTTGCCTCCCGGACTTTTTGATAAACCAATTTATCAGCGAGTTTATGAACAGGCAAAAGTGCTGCCGCTTGAATTTTAGCCTTTAGACGTTCAAGGTTGGAAGCATTGAGGTTGTCTAAGCTCAACCCTTGCGCTACCCGTCGCGCCTCAAGATAGCGTTGACTAAGGGCGAGCAAGTTTTTCACTAGTTGCTGCTTACTTGCCGGTTGTTCACGAAACTGCTTTTGGACTCCCTCATAAATTGACTCCCACAAACGCGGTACACCGACCATCAGATGGGGTTTAAAATCTTTTAGATCTTTTTTGACATTTCTTAGATTTGTGTAAATCTGGGTGCAACCTTGGGAAAGAAGGTAATACTCAACCGAGCGCTCGTAGGCGTGCCAGGAGGGCAAGATAGAAAGAACACGAGTACCCGGAGGCGGCGGAATAACAGCCCCGCAGGTTCTGACTTGATGCAGCAGGTTGCCATGAGTCAACATCACACCTTTGGGTTTGCCGCCTGTACCGGAGGTATACATTAAGGTTGCCAGGGTTTCCCGGTTGTGGGTGATGGGTTGTAGGGAAGAATTTGACCCAACTGCCATTAACTGAGAAAAGTTTAGAACTTTAAGCGCGTCCTCTTGTGGTTCTTCATCGGACAATAAGACAACTAACTGGATAGGTAAGGAATCAAGGCGATTGCGTAATTTGGCGAGTGTCTTCAGATCTTCTACCACCAAAGCGATGCAGCCGCTTTCTTCTAGAATAAACAGCAGTTCTTCCCGTTCCGCTTGAGAGCTACGCACGACATTTGCTGCCCCGGCGGTCATAATACCTTGGTCGGCAATCATCCAGCGGGGGCTATTATCGGCAACAAGGGCGACACGGGAGGGAATGCCGTCACTGTCTAATTGGGGTGTTATTCCTAATGCTTGGAGTCCGGCGCCAAATTGTCGAATCTGCTGATATAGCTGGGCATAGGTAAGA
>CADCTM010000904.1 GCA_902805485.1 uncultured Coleofasciculus sp.
TTTGGTACATCAACTGGGAACATTGGTATCAGAGGCTTGCTGCAAAGAATGCCTCTAGTTCTAGTATTCGTTTGATCATAGAGTAACGGGGAGAGGTCAACAAAATAATCCCACACCTCAAGGCATGGGATTATCAACAATTTTCCTTAAACTCAACAACTAGCCATTACCATTACTGGTAGTCGCCAAAACGCCTTGAGCCAGCTTACCCGGCACTTCCTGGAGATGGTCATACTGCCAGCTAAAGAAGCCAACACCCAAAGTAAGCGATCGCAATTCCACAATAAAATCATGCATCTCAGCCTGCGGGAGGTAGCCCGAAACACAATCCCAACCCGACCAATCAGACCGTCCTTCATAGCCCAAAATTTGCCCTCGACGCCCTGTAACCAATTGCAACACCTTCGACGTATATTCTTGCGGGGCACACACCTGAATCGTCATAATCGGTTCCAATAGCGTCGGTTCACAATTTGGCATCCCTTGGGTCATTGCCAACCGCGCTGCCTGCTTAAATGCTTGTTCGGAACTGTCCACAGTATGGTATGAACCATTAGTTAACGTTACCGCCACATCGACTACGGGGAAACCCAAGGGGCCATGTACCAAATATTCCCGCACACCCGTCTCAACGCCCGGAATATACTGCTTCGGCACCACACCCCCCACAATTGTTTGCGAGAAATTAAACCCTTCACCGCGCGGCAGGGGTTCAATATCAAGGTGGACATCGCCAAATTGCCCATGACCACCACTTTGATGTTTGTAGCGCCCGTGGGATGAGGCAGACTTGCGAATCGTTTCCTTATAAGGCACTCGCGGCAACTGAGTCGTCATCGGCAGATTATACTTGCGCCGCAGTCGGTCTAGGGCTACTTGCAGATGAATTTCACCCTGTCCCCAAAGAATTACTTCATGGGTATCACCATGTTGTTCCCATGCAAGAGAGGGGTCTTCTTCCAGTAGTTTTGTTAGTGCTGCACTGAGCTTAACTTCATCTTGGCGCTTTTCTGGAGCGATCGCTAAAGCATAAACTGGCACAAGTGAATCAGCTTTCGGTAATTCGACTTGACCGCCATTACTCGTTAACGTTTGACAAGTTTGAATGCCTTCCAAACGTCCTAGGGCGACAATTTCACCGGCTAATGCTTGGGAAATTGAGCTGTGTTGCTGTCCCATGAGGCGGTACAACCCACCGACACGGACATTATTTAAAATCGCGCCATCGGTAAGTTGACCTTGCCAGACACGCACCAGGGAGAGTTTACCACCTTGGGGGGTGTAATAGGTTTTCAGTACCTGCGCCACAGTTGTCTCGGAATTGCCCTTAATTTTCCGCCGTTGTTGGGTCGTTTCTGGCGTTGGTGCCTCCCGCAATAGCGCTTCGATTAAAGGTCGCACCCCGTAATCTTGTTCGGCAACGCCCATAAACACAGGCACAATTAAATCTGCCCCCAATTCCATTTTCAGGTCTTGGATGATTTCTTCTTGAGACGGTTCAATGTCCTCTAGGAGTTCTTCTAAGAGGTGGTCGTCAAAATTTGCCAAAGCTTCCAGCATTTCGGTCCGTGTCGCCTTTTCTTGCTCTCTCAGGGACTCTGGCAATGGGACTGGATCGGCGGCGGCTCCTGGGTGATAATGATAAGCCTGCTCGGTAACTAAATCGATAAATCCGACTAGCTGTTCTCCTTTGTTAATCGGGTATTGGTGCGGTACTAAGGGACGAGTGGAAACGGATTTGAGGGCGTTCAAAATTTCCCGGTAGGTGTAACCGCAGGCGTCCCCGTCACAACTGAGGCGATCCATTTTGTTGATGAAGACTAGGTGCGGAATTTCCCAATCATCGAGGAATTTGAATAGGGGTGCAAGGGTGAGGACGCGATTGCTTACGGGTTCGCAAACTACGACAACGGCATCGACGCCAATTAAGGCATTATAAGTTTCTTGGGCAAACTCGATGGAACCGGGACAATCGAGGAAGGTGAAGCGAATGCCTTGATACTCGGTGCTAGCGACGCTGACTTCGACACTCATTTGGCGATCGCGTGCTTCAGTAGTACTATCACCCACGGTGTTACCGTCTTTGATGCTACCTTTACGCGAAATTGCGCCTGTCACAAATAATAAACTTTCTAACAGGGTTGTTTTACCGCTTAAATAAGGTCCAACAATTGCCACGTTACGGGTGGCCCAAACAACTTTTTCGTTCATGATTTCCCCCAGAATAATAGGTCATCGAGCGATTCGGCATGGGCATTACTGCGATCGCTTGTCTTCGTGGAGCTATGCCTATGTCAATATCGATTGGGATCAAAACTATCTCTGTTTGTGAGATTAGCGCTTTTGGTCGCTTTGACTTAAAACTTGCAATGTCTTGTAAGGTAAACTTGGCTAAGAAGTTAAGTTAGATTACCTAAAATGAAATCCTTCTAACTTTTATGAATCTAAGCAACAACTGGAAACGAATTTGTTTCAAAACTGGACAAGATTTGCCCCAAATAAGCTTAACGGTTTTCAATAAAAGTTGGTGGTTATGGCTAATACTTTTACTCAGTGCTATGACGAGTTTACCTGTTGCTGCCCAAGGAATACATCCTGCTCAGTCTCCCCTAAGCAAGGGGGAAAGCAATAAATTTGACTCCTTGATTTTTGTAGGCAGTCTCATTACCCAATCTCTTCCTTCCTTGAAACCCACCCAACCGGAAGCGGCACGGCAACTTAATCAGGGACTGGTGTTAATTCAACAGGGAAAGTTACAAGAAGCGATCGCTTCTTTTCGACTTGCCTCGCAACTCAACCCACAACTAGCACCGGCACATTACAACTTGGGGTTAGCTTTACGACAGATAGGGCAATTACAACCATCAGCAGATGCGTTTTATCAGGCGACACAGGCAGATCCTGATTTTGCTCTGGCGTTTGCTAATTTAGGGGCAGCGCTATTGGAAGGCAATAATCTGAGGCAGGCGCGGGAATATCTCACAAAGGCGTTGGAGCTTGATTCTAGCTTGGGTGTGGCTCATTATAATTATGGCTTGGTGCTTTCGCAGTCGGGAGAAACTGCTCAAGCGATCGCTCAATTCCAACGTGCGATTGAGTTGAGTAGAAATGCTCCAGAACCGTCATATCATTTAGGAATGATTTATTTACAACAAGGCAAAATTGAACAGGCAAAAAAATCATTTCAAGAAGCAATAAAAATTAATCCTCAATATCCCGAAGCTCACTATAACATTGGGACTATTTTGTTCCAGCAGGGAAACTTGAACGCGGCACTTGACGCCTTTCGGAAATCGGCTCGAAGTAACTCTAATTATGCCAATGCTTACTATGGGGCTGGTTTAGTATTTATGCGTCAAAAACGCTCTGGAGAGGCGCAACAAGTATTGCAATATGCCAGAGATCTTTTTAAGGTTCAAGGTAATCGTCAGTGGGCGCAAAATGCTCAACAATTACTAGAGCGCTCACGTAACTTTAACTAAGAAAGTATTGGTTAAATCCGATATAAAATCAGATAATTAGGGTGCATTCTTGATTTATAAATTAGGCAACCTATTGAGCTATTGTTATAGCAAGGCGGCTGAGTCTTAAGACCGCTTTTACTAAAATTTAAGCAAAACCTTGACGATTGCGATAATCTTCCGCCAACATGAGGTATTAATTAAATTTTTTGTCTAAGATTTAGATATGCATCTCAAATTTGACATGGAATATTTTTTAACGGGAAAGAATTGCTGATTTTTTGCCAATATGTCTAAAAATTCTCCCGAAGGTTTGGGTTGGACGGCAAAACGAAGGTCTTCTCAAAAGCGCAAGTTGAGAGGTTCTAAGAAAAGTTTAAGACGACAATTAAAATACTTCTACTGGCGTTTAGTTCGTCTCCAAGGACCTCCAGAAGCCCTTGCTAGGGGTTTAGCGTGTGGAGTATTTGCGGGTTTATTTCCCTTTGCGGGTTCCCAGACGGTTCTTGCCTTACTTCTGGCATTTCTCTTACGGGGTAATAAGATATTAGCAACGGTGGGACCTTGGATTAGTAATCCTTTTACTTCTGTGCCAATTTATCTGTTTAATTTCCAGGTTGGTAAATGGCTAATTCACGATAATTCTGAGGCTGATGTTAGTTTTGAGTCTTGGCAAGACTTGATGAAACTGGGTTCAGAAGTAATTTTGCCGCTTTTTGTTGGGTGTGTGGCGGTTGGGTTAGTTTGTGCAATTTTCAGTTATTTTGTTGGGTTGTGGTTAATTCAGCGAGTTCGTGACTCTAACAAACAGCGTCATCGCAGAAAACGGTTGAAAGACTTGCAGCAAAAATATCCTGATTAATTTTAAATTAAAAGCGCTTAAGAGTCGAGCGACTTATTACGATTACGGGCAGACATGATAATTTTAACTTTATAAGGGTCAGCATCTTTTCGCCAGTAGACGCGATTTCCTCGAATTTCGGCACAATGTTCTTTTAAACATTTTTCCCATCCTTTACGAGTACCAATTGTGCTTGTATGGTCGAGTAGTCCCCAGTTTTCTTCTTGGCGAGTCAGTTTGGCAAATTTTTCGTAACCGGGATAGTCGGGGGTTACAAAAGTTTCTTTGCGGTGCAAAATTGGGGGGTTTTCTGAAGTATCATAATCGCGATAGACGACTTGTAAATCCCGCAAATCAATGTTCATACTTGTCTGTAATGCGGGATGGGGTTCGGTATCAAAGTCGGGATAAAACAGATAAGAGATTTTCGGTACATTAATGTGGAACTTAATTAAAGTTGCGCCATCCATGCGACCAATAGTTCTGCTGGCGCAACCTTCATATAGTCGCAATTGAGTATTAAGGCTTTCCAGGGCTGAAACGTGGACATAGAGAGCATTTGGGAGGAGTTTGCCGATCGCACTATGTTTGCAGCAGTTGGCAATTAATCGGGGGTTGCCGACACTGATGAGCATCATATCAGCCGCGACACAGGCTTGCTTATAGCTGCCGAAAAGTCCTTTGATATCGTTTTGAACAATAGTTTCTAAATCACCAATTTTCGGGCGGTGGCTGAAGTGGGTGAGTGCCAGGTAAACTAAAAGGTCTTGGCGGCGTTTTTCTGATATTGCGTCCCATTCTTCCTGGTCAGTCGCTTGTAGGATAACTTGGAAGGCGCGGCGCAGAGTCCCAAATTCAGCGAGGATGTCGGGCACACTGGGTAATTCGGTTACAGTGGGGAGGCGTCCGCGTTCGGTCACGAATGCCATTAGGGGGGAGAGGAGTTCCTGGTAGTCCTCAAATCGCTTAATGTTAGCGAGGATTCTCGGAGTGGTAAGGTAGGAACGGAAGCGCGATGCTCGGAAGCTTTCGGCTTGGGCGTCATCACGGAAGACGAAGTAGATGCCCAAAGCGACGGGAATGGCATCGACGCCAAGAACTTGGTCGATGTAGGTTTTGAGTTCTTCTTGTTCGTAATATTTTTGAAAGGTGTTGCGGCGAGTAACTATGCCGTCAGCGTAAGCAATTTGACCGGAAATGCGATCGTCGATTAAAACTTGGGCGGAGACGAGGAGGACTTTTTTGGCAAGTTCCCAGGCTTTGAGCAGGGCTTCGCGACGTTCGGCGGAGTCTTCGATGACGTTGATGATGTAACCGAGGTTAACGATATCGGCGGGCACGAGGGGATTATCAGGCTGGTAGTAAGGGTCCCAACCACTGCTGATATAACCTTGGTTTGTTGTTCGTTTAACGTCGCCGCCGTGACCGCAACCGTAGTCAAAAAATGTGGTATCTTTGTTTAAAATTGCGCTTTCTATTGCCAATCGCACGGGTTTAGAAAGGTCAATCCGAACCATTGCGGCTCTATGACGCTCGATTTCAGGGGCTTCTGGGATGGGAGCAACCATGACTGAATCTGGAGCTTTTCCGTTAATATACCGGACAAAGTGAATTTTCGCTACACCTATTTAATTAGTTTTGGGACGGGACGGCAAGGGCAATGAGGTCTTCGATTTTTTTGATGTTTTGGTCACCGGATAGGTAGCCGATGCCGCGATGCAGGTGGAGGCGGAATTGGGTGGCTAGGGTTTCTTTGGAGAGCGATAGTCCGTCGTTGTGGCAGCGTTGTTTGAGGGCGATGAGGAGGATGTCGGAGATGTCGCCGCCGAAGACGCGCCAGGTGAGTTCGACGTTGCTATCGGTAGGGAGTGGAACGGGTGAGGGGATGCTTGGTTCGGCAAGGGAACGACAGAATGCCCAGCGGCAGAGGATGTTCCATTGGTCGATTTTGGTCTGGCGTCTTAGCTTCAGGAGCTGGTCTTTGGCGGTTTGGGAGAGCCTGATGCGATCGATTGGGGGTTCCATTTAATTTACCAGAAATATCCGGGTTCAGTAATAGTCTGACGCTGATTTGAGTCATATTTTAAGAGATATTCGTGTGCGATCGCTTCTAATTCTCTTAATCGTTCCACTTCGACTTTCCCAACTTCTGTATCTGTAGAAAGTAAGATAACTTGATGACTCGCTGTTGGAAAATAGCGTTCAACTAGGTTAGTACGATGGGAAGAATCAAGTCGTCCCAGGGGTGTATCAATTGCTACAGGTAAGTGCCGTCCTGATACACGGGCGAGTCCCCATAAAAAGGCGATCGCGAGTAGTTGTTTTTCACCCGCAGACAAGCGATGTTTTGGCACGAGTTGCCCAGAAAGGTCGTATAGGGAAAGGCTAAAAGTATGAGTATCAATTGCAC
>CADCTM010000905.1:0-6349 GCA_902805485.1 uncultured Coleofasciculus sp.
TAAAGTCTCGTCCGCAATTTTATATAAATAAAGTGTTCCAGGTTCAACGCCTTCGCCTGTAACCTTAAAATATCCTTTTTCATCTTTTTCCATCGGTAAAAGGCGATTTTCAGGAGCAACAATTTGTACAGATACTCTTTGATGAGAGGGTGCCCAGACCGTAAACTCACAACGACCTTCACCCAAATAATTAGAGCCAACTTTCATACTTAATATCCTACAAACCTAAGTTTTAATTAATAGCTAAATCAAATCCTTTGCAAGGAGCGTAAGTCTTATTGATAAGTTACTTATTCCAATAAACTTATCTTTTGCAAACAGACAATTTCAAGACTAAAGAAATCAAAAAGCATTCCCAATTGTGGTTAAACCACATTAGGGTACGTATCGGAGGCAAAACGTATCAAGGCTATCATGGCAGTTGGTTCATTACCAACCAGCTCTACCAGATATTTGCTCTTTTCTGCATTTAAGTTTCAATTAAGCTCGCTGAAGTTGGTTTTGATTGTCTCCCTTTTGACGCGGTGTAACATCTTTCTATTGGGAGAGACTTGAGGTTCGCGCTCAATTAAATAAGTAAAAGATTTTGATCAAGACTAAATAAAGCCCTAATTGCAGACATTGGCTAAAGTTCTTGAAGCGAAAGGCTTTTCTTTAGGTTTCCTTCGCCAAGACTCAAAAGCTGGACTCGACATTTTGGGGTAAAATCAAGAGTCCGCAGTCCCTCACAACGCTCGATCAAGGAGATGCTTCTATGGCCCGGATGTATTACGACACTGATGCCAACTTAGACCTACTAGCCGACAAAACGATCGCAATTATCGGCTATGGTTCTCAAGGTCATGCCCACGCCCTCAATCTCAAGGATAGCGGCATGAACGTTATTGTAGGGCTGTATGAGGGCAGTAAATCCGCAGCAAAAGCCACTGAAGCGGGTTTAAAAGTTCACACTTGTGCCGATGCCGCCAAAGCTGCCGACTTCATCATGATACTGTTGCCCGATGAAGTCCAAAAAACCGTCTACAAAAACGAAATTGAGCCAAATTTAACCGATGGTAAGGTACTAGCCTTTGCCCACGGTTTTAACATTCACTTTGGGCAAGTTGTCCCACCCCCAGAAGTAGACGTAGTAATGGTCGCACCCAAAGGACCGGGACATTTGGTGCGCCGTACCTACGAACAAGGAGAAGGTGTTCCAGCGTTGTTTGCCGTGTATCAAGATGCAACAGGACAAGCACGCGATCGCGCAATGGCATATGCTAAAGGCATCGGTGGCACCCGCGCAGGCGTCCTAGAAACCAGCTTCCGTGAAGAAACGGAAACCGATTTATTCGGAGAACAAGTCGTACTGTGCGGCGGTTTAAGTGCCTTAATTAAAGCCGGTTTTGAAACTCTAGTCGCCGCCGGATATCAACCAGAACTCGCCTATTTTGAATGCCTCCATGAAGTCAAACTAATCGTTGACTTGGTTGTCGAAGGTGGACTGGCAACCATGCGCGACAGCATCTCCAACACCGCCGAATATGGTGATTATACCCGTGGTCCCCGGATTGTCACCGACCAAACCCGCGCTGAGATGCGGAAAATTCTTCAAGAAATTCAATCGGGACAATTTGCCCGCGAATTCGTGTTAGAAAATCAGGCAGGCAAAGCTGGATTTATCTCAATGCGGCGTCAGGAAGCGGAACATCCGATTGAGGAAGTTGGCAAAGATTTACGCGCCATGTTCAGTTGGTTGAAGAAGAAGTAAATAGCTAGGGGCGCACCACAGTACGCCCCAATATTGTGACTATTTTCGCGGCGCTGTGGCATCCATAATTCGACGACTTGCCCGACGAATAATCCCTTTGATTTCCTTTTGTTGATCCTCGGAAATCTTTTCAACCTCATCTAATCCTGCAATAATTCCTGCCCCTCGGCGTCTTGCCCGTTTGTACTGACTTTGTTGTTCTGGCGTCAACAAATCTAAAATATCATTCATTGCCTCCGCTTCGATTCGAGCAATTGGTGATTGTTGCTGTTGCTGCTGTTGCGGTGGCGCTTGGGGCATGGGGAATTGTGCCAAGGCAACGATTGGCGTCAAAGAAGCGATCGCAATTCCTATCAGTAATGGGCTGAGATTTTTTTTCATCTTTACTACTAACTAACAACGTCCATCTATATCCATTACAAAGCAAAACCTGGGCGGCTATCGCTCCAAGGTTTGTCCGCTTCCAACTGCGCTGCTAAAGCGAGTATTGTTGTTTCCGCTGCCGGACGCCCTACCAATTGCACCCCAACAGGTAAACCTGTTGCCGCGTCAAACCCTGTCGGTAATGCGATCGCAGGCAACCCCGATGCATTAAATGGCGGACAAGGTGCAATCCAATTAATAATTCTTTGCAAAGTCTCCTGGGGACTCAAATTCGCCCATTCGCCAACCCGAATTGCCCCATGCAAATAGATTGGCAACACCAAAACATCATAAGCTTCAAAAAACATCACAATTCGCCGCGCCAAAATCTGCATCTGCGAAACCGCTTGCAAGTATTCTCCAGCAGAAACTGACTGTTGGGCAATCCAACTATTCATCGGACTTAGTGCCTCTGGGGGCATTCCTGTTGAAGCAATTCCTGCCTGCCAAATCTTCGTAAACGGTTCAATCAAACCGCTACAATCTGGACAACCAGGTTCAACAAAATGTCCCATTCCTTCTAATCGTTGCGCTGTTTCCAGAACACTCTGCCGGCAAATTTCCGACGCCTCACCCACTGGTTGTATCGAAGTCGAAAAAGCAATTCTTAACGCCTTTGGCGCTTTACGAGTTGCCTCTAAAAACGAAGTGATTGGGTTCGGCAACCAATAGGGATCACCTGTAACATAACCAGACATTACATCCAACAGCGCTGCCGCATCTGCAACCGTACGCGCCAAAACGCCATTACTGGCAATCCCATTTTGATAATCACCCACCGGCGCATAAGTGATCCGCCCCCGTGATGGCTTAATTCCTACCAAACCACAACAGAAAGCCGGCCCGCGCACCGAACCCCCCGCATCCGAACCTTGGGCGATGGGAGACAAACCTGCCGCTACCGCTGCCGCCGCACCACCACTCGATCCGCCGGGACTATAATCTAAATTCCAGGGGTTACGAGCTGGAGGAAACCCCGGTGGCTCAGTATAAGGCACAGAACCCCATTCCGAAGTAGCAGTTTTCCCCAGAATCGTAAAACCCGCCTGCTTAATTAGCATCACCACACCATCATCGTAAGTGGCGATTTTATCCCGCAACATCGGCGTGCCATAAGTTAAGCGCATCCCTGCCACCGCATTCAGATCTTTAATTGCGATCGGTACACCAAAAAACGGGGACAATTGGGACTTATCCTTAACTGTTGCCAACTGTTCAGTCTTCGCCCTCGCCTCACTAAGCGCTTGCTCACCAACTACCGTAAAATAACTACCCAGATGTGAATCTAGCCGTTCAATCCGCTCCAAGTAAAGCTCAACCAATTCCAAGGGTGACACCTCACCACTACGGACTAGCTGTGCCTGTAAAAGAGCCGGTGCAAAAGCCAAATCAGTTGGATTCATTAGATTACCTAGATTGAAAAAACAACAGGCAAACTCAAACAGCAATCAACTCTTTTAATTTAACAGTGGTTGAAACATTCTAATTCTTCTCATTCGTCAAAACCCCATCTTCCAGATAAGCAATGCGATCGGCAACATCAATAATCCTCGGATCATGTGTCACCATCAACACTGTGCAACCCCCGTCTTTTGCCAGACGACGCAACAAATCAATCACCGCATGACCACTGTGCGAGTCCAAAGAAGCAGTTGGTTCATCTGCCATAATTATGGGCGGATTGCCCACTAAAGCCCGTGCGATCGCTACACGTTGTTTTTGACCCCCAGACAAGTTACCCGGCTTTTGATTCGCTTGCAGACCCAACCCAACCTGTTCTAATAATCCTTGCGCCTGAAGTCGTGCCTTAGCTCCACGAATGCCTTTAAGATTAAGTACCACTTCAATATTTTCAGCCGCTGTCAATGCCGGAAACAGATTAAAATTTTGGAAAATAAAGCCGATATTTTGCTGTCGAAACTGTGCTAACTTTGGCCCAGATAGTTTGGTAATTTCTTCTCCCAACAAGTACACCTTACCAACAGTTGGCGTCAGCAGTCCTGCCAAAATTGATAATAAGGTGGTTTTCCCCGATCCAGACGGCCCCATCAACAGGTGAATATCGCCCCGTTTGATTTCCCAGTCAATATCTCGAAGCACTTGAACGCGCTGTTGTCCTGACTCGTACACCATCCCTACCCCTTTGGCAATGATGGTTCCTCTGTCAGAATCTTTTAAAGTTGATGTATAGTTACCGCCGCTTTGTTTTTTTGTAAACACAATAGAGCTAATTTCAACAGCACTCATCTACTTGAGTTTTAGCGAAGGTAATTTCAAAATCAAGGAAGCTTGTGCCGCTGTTGTAAACTGTCCATTGCTGTGGGAGTGCATTTAATCACAATCATTTATATAGCCTAACCTTGCCTTATTCCTCCATCAAAATCAGCCGCACTGGATCTAAACATACATACCAAGGAAAAGGTCGATCTTTTAGGAGTTCCCATTTTTCCTTGAACACTTCCGCTTGTAGATGGTAATCTTGGGGGTTGGTAGGAGAAGAATTCAGTTTGAGATATAGCGTCATCCGATGGGGAGTTTCAATAGTTGTCACTAGCCAACAAGGAAAAGTATTTTCACAAGATGGATCATGAGTAAAATTTAAGTGATGGGCACGAATTCCGATGTAAGAAAGTGAGGCGGGAATCGACTCAATCACCTGCAAATTTACACCCCAATCCCTTGCTTCCACTTGTTGCGCTGTCGTCACTCTTGCGCGGGAGAAGTTCTTGCACTCGGTTAATTGGGCAACGCTAACCGAGTGAGGGCGTTTAAAAATATCTTGTTTGGAATTATAGGCGATCGCTTTTCCTTGTTCTAGCACCAATAAATCTTGGCAAACTCGATAAGCTTCTTCTAAGTTGTGCGTCACAAATAAAGTCACGCCTTGGTAATTAGCTAATGTCGCGATTAATTGCTGTTCTAACTGACTGCGTAAGTGGGTATCAAGTGCTGAAAATGGTTCGTCCAAGAGTAATGCTTCCGGTTGACTTACCAAAGCCCTGGCTAAGGCGACTCGCTGTTGTTGCCCACCCGAAAGTTCGCGCGGATATCTTTCAGCATATCCCTGCAATTGTACGGCGACTAATTGAGCTTCTACCTGTTGCTTAATTATTAAAGCAGGCAGCCCCTTCGGTAAACCAAAGGCAATATTTTGAGCCACAGTTAAATGAGGAAATAAAGCATAATTTTGCACTAAAAAACCAATGCGGCGTAAGCGACTCGCAACATTAATTCCTTGTTCCGAATCAAACAAAACCCGCCCATTTAAAACAATACAGCCTTGGGTCGGTGTTTCTATTCCAGCGATGCAGCGAAGCATCATGCTTTTGCCGGCACCAGAAGCCCCTAGCACCCCCAAAGGATGCTCATTATTATTAAAAGCTACATCTAAACAAAAGCTCGGAAGTGGCTTTTTAATATCTACAATTAAGGAAAAATCATTACTATTTAGCCGATAATTACTTTTCAGTAATTTATTTTCTTGTTGCTTCTCTTTCTTGTTGGATTTTAATTGTTCATTGCTAATTATCCGGCTCTTTCCTCTACCTTCTTGCCAAAAATTGACTCCCATAATGCTAGATAAAGAAATACCCATAATTATTAGCACCCAAAAACCAGCATCATTAATTGCGCCAGCTTCAACAGCAAAATAAATTGCCATTGGAATTGTTTGCGTTTGTCCAGGAATATTACCTGCAATCATTAAAGTCGCGCCAAATTCACCCAAAGCACGGGCAAAAGCCAGTGTGGTTCCTGCGACAATTCCAGGCAAAGCTAGAGGTAATATAATTCGCCAAAAAATAGTTGTTTCAGTTGCACCAAGAGTTCTAGCAACGTGCAAAAGATTCAGATCAATTTGTTCAAAAGCGCCTAATGCAGTTTTGTACATCAAGGGAAAAGAAACAATAATGGCAGCAATAACCGCACTATACCAAGTAAAAACAACGCTAAAGTTAAGGAAAGACAAAAGTCTTCCAATTAAACCGCTTTTCCCAAATATTAATAGTAATAAAAAGCCGACAACTGTAGGCGGCAAAATTAGGGGAGAGATCAATATTCCCTCAATTATCGATTTAGATTTTCCTCGATAACCCAACATCCAGTATGCCGTAGCAGTCCCTAAAAAAAAGGTAAAAAATGTTGCAAAAAATGCAGTTTTGAGAGATATCCACAAAG
>CADCTM010000905.1:6393-6712 GCA_902805485.1 uncultured Coleofasciculus sp.
CTCCGTTTTTCCTTACAAACCAATTATTACTTATTCATCTATTTAATCATCCCAAAGCCGTATTTTTCAAATATAGCTTTTGCTTGATTCCCAGACAAAAACTGAATGTACTCGCTAGCATTAGAAACATTTTTGCTGTTTTTAAGTACAGCGATTGGATAGATAATTGGAGAATGTAAGTTTTCTGATGCCGTCGCTGCCACTTTTACCTGCTTTGATGTTTTGGCATCTGTAGTATAAACAACGCCTGCATCGACATTTCCACTTTCGACAGCAGCTAAGACTTGACGGACGCTGTTTCCTAATACAAGTTTTGGTT
>CADCTM010000906.1 GCA_902805485.1 uncultured Coleofasciculus sp.
AGGTTTTACGTGTGATAGTTCCCGATTTAAGGGGAGTTGAGGCTTATATTATCCCACTAATGTAAACCCACTAAGGGAAACAGTTTTGGTAACTCATCCCCGGAAAGAAAGGTAGCTGAAAAATCATAGCTTTCATCAGCTTAATAACGGGCATCGCTTTTGCTCAAATGCATAAACTTATCTAAATGTCCAGACATTGACTACGCTGCTGGAAACTCAGCGCTGGAACGTCCAACATAAGGCACGTAGACACTGTGAAGATTGAGGCTCTAGTCGTTACCGCTTTCAATGGGATATCCCGAACACTGAAAGATTTCCTTGCGCTCGGCATTATCATTAAGGCTACCATCTCCATCCATCGCCTCTATATAAACGATGTTGTAATGTTATCGATTTGATCGCCTTTCAGGGCATCTTCTTTGATGCCGCGTAGTTGCTTAAAAACACCGAGTGTGAATTCTGAAAGTGGTCTCCATTTCCCCTCAGCCGGGGGTTCGACTAAACCGCTAACTAATCAACAGGATTTGGGGTTTCTCTGCTAATTCGGGGTGGGTTGTGAGTTCTTTGTGGTCGCCTGGGGCTTTGCTGCCATTGGCGATCGCTAATGTATCTCTTTTGGCATATTAGCCAGTCTGGGGATAGCTCGTTGGAGTATCGAACAAACTTTAGTTTTTCACAATCAAAAGCCTTCTGTAGCCTTGCCTTGCTACTGCTTCTTGCTTTGGGCGGACAAGATCTGTAAAGATATGTAAACTAAAAGTAATAAATGTTCAACCTCAAGGTTGTCAATCCTTGCTTGTCCTAATGCTGAACGCCTCGACTCAAAACCTCTACCGCACCTGCGCCCATTTTCTAGAACAAAACCCTCAGCAGCGCCTGCTGACTCTCAACCATCTTGGACTGGCGCGATACGATTTTTTAACTCGACTACCGCTAAATGAGGCAAATATCGCCTGTGTAATGCGTTTTTTCAAAGAACCAAATCGGGCAAAATTCCCTAATCTTAGAGGGGCACAATTGTCTGGTTTAGTCTTGGATAGGGTGAATTTTATCCGAGGAGATTTGAGCGGGGCAGATTTGAAGAAATGCCGTTTATGCGAAGCCGATTTAATGTTTGCTAATTTTAGAGGAGCAGACTTAAGAAATGCTGATTTAAGAGGTGCAACCCTGAATGAAACGGTCTGGTCTGAAGCTTTAGTAGAAGGGTGTAACTTCGGAACAGGAATTGGATTAACAAATGAACAACGTACAGATTTGAAAGCTTGCGGTGCGGTATTGGAAAATGAATCCTCTACGACTTTAGTGGCGGCAACAAAAACCCACTCTGCCTGCGCGGATTAAATGTGTAAGTTGATCTCGTATAGTCAGCGTAATTCGATTAATGGGAGAGTATAGATTGAGGTAATTTACAATAATAAGTTACCTCAATCTATACATTTCTGGTAATCTCCACCAAGGAACATTCGGATATTCATGGTGTTCTTGATGATAACCAAAGTGATAACAGGTGATAAAAGACCAGAAAACGGGTAACTCATTACTTTGGGCGCGGTGAGGGTTGCTGTATCCACCTTTTGGCTCTCGGTGGGGTAAGTAGCTGCCAAAATAAAAGAGCTGGACTGAACTTAAGATTGAAGGAACAACCCAAAATAAGGTCAAATTTGCCTCAGGAATATGTAAGGTATGGGTAATAACATTAAAAATTGCCATTAACCCTAAAAGTCTTGTCCAGCTCCAATAGCGTTTTATAAATTGCCAATACCAAGCGAAGAAATTTTTATGTTTACCGTCATGAAAATCTGGGTCAAGTTCACTAGCAGGATTGTGGTGATGTTGCCAGTGCTTTTCTGTCAACTTCCTAAAGGAAAAAAGGGCATAAATTAAAGAAGCAATCCCACCCACTAAATTGTTAATTTTCAAGTTTTGGGGAAACACAACTCCATGCATCGCATCATGAGCCGTGACGAACAATCCTGTATAGATAAACATTTGCCAAATCATGGCAGGAATTATCAAATAAATGGGCAGCCTCTCGACATCTAATGATACTAAGAAGCTCAGACTAATTGCCCAAATTGTGATAATTGAAAGAGCAATAAAAAGTCCTTGCTTTGTTTCTTCACTTCTCGCTAACCGTGTAGATCTGGCTTTTGGTAGAGTAACTTGGTCAAGTTGGATCATGCTGTTGTAGCGATTCTGCAAAGATTTGTAAATTTGTGTAAGTAAAGAATTGTAACACTTCTCATCTTTAAGTCCAGTGCTGTTCCTGATAAATCATTCCTGCGGGTGAAATCAGGAAAAATCGGCAGTTTCGCGCGATTTCCTTCTGAGGACTTAGGCATTATGAGGGGAGCGGTACATTTAAGAGAATAAAACCCTTTTGAGTAGCAGATTGGGTTAATAAAGCTCGTATTTCAGAAAGGTGCAGGGTATTGAACCGTTATAAACCGGAATTCGTCGAGAAGTTTTGAGTCCTACTCGTTTGGCTAACTCTTTATTTCCTGTTAAGACAAAAGCAGTCCAACCTTGAAAGCGTTGCTTGAAGACATCACCGAGGAGTTTGTAGAAATCACCTAGTTCGCTAGCATCACCTAGACGTTCGCCGTAGGGAGGGTTACAGATGATTACGCCACTGTCTGCGGGTGCTTCGAGTTGGGCGATATCGATTTGATTAAACTTGATTTGTTGGGCAATGCCACATTGTTGAGCATTGGTGCGGGCTTGGTTTAGGATATCAGGATCGCGATCGCTTCCGATAATTGGCGCTTTGAGTTGGTCTAACTCGCCGCTTTGAGCCTCCTCAAGCAACTGATCCCATAAATCTTCATCAAAATCAAGCCACTTCTCGAAGGCAAACTGGCGACGAAACACTCCAGGCGCAATGTTCAAAGCTTTTAAACTTGCCTCCAAGGGGAGGGTGCCAGAACCGCATAAGGGGTCTAAAAACGGTAAACTAGGCTCCCATTCAGACATCTCCACAAGAGCAGCGGCTAAGGTTTCCTTAAGGGGTGCCATGCCAACAGCGGGACGATATCCCCGACGATGGAGGCTTGTACCGGAACTATCTAAACTTAAGATGCAACGGTTTTGATAGATGTGGACATTAATCGAAACATCAGCATCTTGGGTGTCAACGCTAGACCTTTCCCCAAATTGAGCGCGTTGTTGATCGACGATCGCATTTTTGACCTGTAGAGCCGTGAAATGGGTATGATTAAGTTTATCGTTCCCTCCCGTCGCGGTTACAGACAAGGTGTTGTGAGGCTTTAGATACTGCTCCCAATCAATTTTTTGCACCTCTTGATAAAGGCGATCGGCATCCGGACAAGCAAATTCCCGCAACGTCACGAGGACCCGAAAGATGGTTCGCGCCCAAAGATTTACCCGATAGAGTAAGGCGATGTCGCCAACAAAATGGACGCCTGTAAAATCAGGACGGACTTCCTTTGCCCCCAAACGCTCAAGTTCTTGGGCAGCAATAGGTTCTAGACCACGGGCAACTGTCGCAAAGTAGTGATTCATGGTCTATTGTTTGACTATGTGATTCCCTGCTGTTTCGGATTAACTATTAATACCTAGCGCTTTTCAAGTTTTACAATAAATTGGCGCAATTTTTCGCTTTAACCAAATTAATCCATGTCAAATTCCTTAAAACTGCCTAAAAAATTCCTGCTCCTTGGCTCAGGGGAGTTAGGGAAAGAGTTTGTCATTGCGGCTCAACGACTCGGCAATTATGTTATTGCCGTTGACCGTTATGCAAATGCCCCCGCTATGCAAGTTGCTGATTGTTCAGAAGTCATTTCCATGCTAAGTGCTGAAGATTTAGAGCGAGTTGTTTCTAAACATCAGCCTGATTTTATTATCCCAGAAATTGAAGCGATTAGAACCGAAAAATTGCAGGAATTTGAGCAAAGAGGAATTACTGTAATTCCGACAGCGATGGCAACTAACTATACAATGAATCGGGACAAAATCCGAGAACTAGCACATCAGCAGCTTGGGATAAGAACGGCTAATTATGCTTATGCAACAAGCCTAGATGAGCTAATTAAGGCTTCTGCAAAAGTTGGCTTTCCCAATGTGGTAAAACCTGTTATGTCATCATCTGGGAAAGGTCAATCTACTGTTAATTTTCAAGATGAAGTAGAAAGAGCTTGGAATTATGCGATTGAAGGGTCGAGGGGTGATACTCAAAAGGTTATTGTTGAAGAATTCATTCCCTTTGAACTAGAAATTACTTTATTAACAATTAAGCAGTGGAATGCGGCAACAATTTTCTGCCCTGCAATTGGTCATCGTCAGGAAAGAGGCGATTATCAAGAGTCCTGGCAACCTGTTGAAATGTCAGAGAAGTTAATCAGAGAAGCAGAAGCGATCGCCCGAAAAGTTACTGATGCTTTAGGCGGGGCAGGGATTTTTGGTGTTGAATTCTTTGTCACCAAAGATGAGGTGATTTTTTCTGAACTTTCACCCCGACCTCATGATACAGGAATGGTGACATTAATTTCTCAAAACTTGAATGAATTCGAGCTACATCTTCGGGCGGTTTTAGGTTTACCTATTCCTAATATTGAGCAACTGGGAGCATCAGCAAGTGCAGTTATCTTAGCAGAAGACTATTCAGATTCAATCGTCTTTGAAGGTGTCACCGAGGCTTTATCTGAGCCAAATGTAGATATCAGATTATTCGGTAAACCTGACTCACGCCCATTTCGGAGAATGGGAGTTACTTTAGCGAAAGGGAGTGATATTGGAGAAGCAAGAGAGAAAGCAAACGCTGCAGCCAGTAAAATAAAAATAGTCAGGCAATAAAGTGCTATGCCTCAATTTAAATTTAGTTATGTCTACCAATTTTCTACCACCCGAAATTGCTCAATTAACCGAGGAAACTTCTATTGCACTTGCTCAAAGCATAGAGCAGGTTACGATTAAAACTCCTTTGAGCGAGAAACCGATTGCAACAAGTTATGTGCGGCAAGGTAGTGGTGGCACACCGATTTTATTACTGCATGGTTTTGATAGTTCTGTGTTTGAGTTCCGGCGTTTACTACCACAGCTTGCAGCGAAAAATGAAACTTGGATTGTTGATTTATTAGGTTTTGGTTTTACAGAACGAGTTGCAGAAATTCCCTTTAGTCCAGCGGCGATTAAAAGCCATTTCTATTACTTTTGGAAAACCCTAATTAATGAGCCAGTTATTTTAGTCGGTGCTTCGATGGGAGGTGCTGCCGCTATTGATTTTACATTAGCTTATCCGCAAGCTGTAAAAAAGCTAGTATTAATTGATAGTGCGGGATACAAAGCTCCTCCTAATATTGGCAAATTCATGTTTGGCCCTGTTGGTTATTTGGCAACGGCATTTTTAAGTAATCCTAAAATTCGTCAGAAAATTAGTGTTAACGCTTACCATGACGAAAGTTTTGCCTCGTTAGATGCTCAGTTATGCGCCGCCTTACATTTAAAGTCGCAAAGTTGGCAGCAAGCTTTGATTGCGTTTACAAAAAGTGGCGGTTATGGCTCTTTTGGGGAGAAATTATCAGAAATTAAGCAGCAAACATTGATTTTATGGGGGGAGAAAGATCGCATTTTGGGGACGGGTGATGCTGATAAGTTTAAAAATGCGATCGCAAATTCTCAACTGATTTGGATTGAAAATTGTGGTCATGTCCCTCACCTCGAACAACCTGAAATTACGGCAAAGCATATTCTAGAATTTAGGAATCAGGCATCGTAGAGACGTTTCGCCGACGGAATGTGTTTACTTTACAAGATACCTCACAGACTAACTGCCCAGTCTTCTAATTCTTGTTCATTCAAAATTCTATCCCAGCATTTTATCCAGATGTTGCACACAAATGGGTAATGTCCTTCGTCATACTGTTGGCTATATCGTTGGTAATCGTTTGCAATCGCTGTCCATAATTGCCGAAGTTGCTGACAGTTGGCGCAATTTTGAACCTGACAAGCAACTGCATTTTGCCACTGTTGCAAGTTACGGTAACTAATGAATTGTCCGCCTTTATCAGTGCGATGGACAAATACGACATATGCCCAACACTCAACGCGCACAATTAGGCGTTTGGGAATTTTTAATACTTTAGCAATGGCGTAAATACTGATGCGGAATTTTTGAGGAGGTTGGAGACGGCGAAATAGAGTTGTCATGAGTCGTACCCCTGCGGCGCAGAAGCTTGTCCTCTGTCGTAAAGGCAGACAAAGACGCTGCCATTGCGGGGGACTTGGTGCCAACCCGCCCAAACCTCCAGGCAAGTGGTACTTGAGGCGGCAACTACAGTATTGCCCAACCCAGTCAGGATATAGACGCAACGGTAATCATCATCCTTGACACCAATGGCTTTGAGTACCGACTTTAGCGCTTGGTTGTCGGTGATTAGCTGCCAGCTTTTCCCTTGAAAGGTTGCTTGGTCTAGCTTTTTCATGTTTCCAGTCTGCGGTCTTGGTATCATAGAGCTATCCTTCTCATTTCGGTGAGTTGTTGAGGAAAGGCGATCGCCCAGTGTTTTACGGGCAGCAGGGCGATCGCTTGTCTTGGATAAGATTATTAAACGCTGCGAACGCGGCATTTGTCAAGTAGAGAATGGGGTTAATTAGGTTACGAGTTCGGGAACTAGCTGCTGTAGGGAATGCCCGATCGCTCCGAAACTTCTTTCATTGTCCAACCCTTTTCAGCAGCTAGTTC
>CADCTM010000907.1:0-2856 GCA_902805485.1 uncultured Coleofasciculus sp.
GGGATTGAAACACGAGATCGATGGGGCGATCGCCTTCATGGATGCTTTCAGTTATGAAAAATCCCTTTCAGGGATTGAAACAAACCAAGATAGGGGAATTCCTGTATAGATAACCGCCTTTCAGTTATGAAAAATCCCTTTCAGGGATTGAAACTTACGCTAATCGAAACCTCCTACTCCTCAACCCTATGACTGTGCTTTTCCGGCACCGGATCATAACCGCCTGGATGAAAAGGATGACAGCGCAATATCCGCCGCACCGCCAACCAACTACCCCGTAATACACCAAACCGTTCAACAGCTTCCATCGCATAACTAGAACAAGTCGGTTGAAATCGACAAACAGGTGGAAACAGCGGCGAAATTAAAGTTCTGTAACCTCTGATTAACCAAATTAGCAACATCTTCATAACTAATAACCAAATCTAGATAAAGTGATAAAAGAGGTTATACTTTTTGCTTAATTAAGCCCTTGCTTCACTTCACCCCTTGGTTAGAATCAACCCCCGATTTATGGCTCAATGTTGGTCTTATCGCCCTGGGTCTAGGTATTATTGTACTCCTGGCAGAAACCCTACATCGCCGAATCTCCACAAATTCCGAACTGGCACGTAAAGTCGTTCACATCGGCACGGGTAACGTCATCTTAGTCGCTTGGTGGCTGCAAATACCCGCTTGGATCGGAATTTCTGCTTCAATTATTGCCGGTATTATTGCACTTTTATCGTATTACATCCCTTTTTTACCCGGTATCAATAGCGTTGGACGGAAAAGTTTAGGGACATTTTTTTATGCAATCAGTATTGGCATCCTCATCGCTTGGTTTTGGCCCCTAGAACAATTTCAGTACGCCGCCTTAGGTATTTTAGTGATGACATGGGGGGATGGATTGGCAGGACTGATCGGGCAACGATTTGGTCAACATCCCTACGAAGTCTGGGGAATGCAAAAAAGCTGGGAAGGTTCGTTCACAATGCTTGTGACCAGCTACGCCGTTAGTAGTTTAATTCTTTTAAGTGTACAAGGCAATGTTTGGCAAACCTGGGTCGTGTCACTTGCGATCGCTTTTGTTGCCACAAGTTTAGAAGCCTTCTCCAAATTAGGTATTGATAATCTTACTGTCCCTCTCGGTAGTGCCGCTGTCGGCTTTTTCTTAAGTCAAATTCTTCCCCTTGGATAGTTGACATTTAGATTAAATTGCTCATAGTCTTGTTAACTTAATTGTTGGCATGAGATTTCTCATCGCTTCAGCTTGCTTTTCGGCAAAATGACGTAGACATTTACCGAATATTCAGCGATTTTGCCGACGTTTTATTGCAAGCGATCGCTTTATCTTTAAGCTGAGTCAGGTTAATCAGCACTTCTTCGCCACGAGTTCGCTGTAGTGCCTCTGCATAGTGCCACAGAAACCTTCAGTCTTTAGATTCGCTTTATTGTTAAGATAAATTAAAATATCTTGACAAACTACTATATTTTTGAGCTAAGAACTCCCTCAAAGACAGATACATAATGACTTTTTTCAATCCCGCAGAGCCAATTATCCGCAGCAAACAAGAATCATTAGATTTTCAAGACCGTCAAGGGTTAATACACTTTCACCTGAGAATTAGAAACAAAACGCTATTCTCCACGTTTTATACAAGAATAGACCAAGTTTTTTTACTCTGGGGTCTGATTTCTGCCGCAATTTTTATTAGCGCTCAATTTATTCACCTTAGCTGGGTGATCCAAGCGGGATACTGGTCGGCATTGACGCTAATTGGCACAGTCGGCATGGTGGCACTTACTCACTTTTGGGTCAAAGTCGAACGCCTCCAGTGGGTCTTGTATTGCTGGGTTATTTTAATGCTGAGTGGCGTTGTTCTTACGGACTTAAGTATTTTTCTCGGTTGGGGAGAAGTTTTGATGCGTCTGTGTCCCCTGTGGTTAGGATTAATTGCCTTTGGATACTTTTGTACTGGCGTCGGAATGCGATCGCGTGCCTTCATCACCGCCAGCCTCGTTCATCTTTTAGGAATTGCCACACTCCATTATGTCGGTGGTTGGCAGTTTCTCGCAACGGGTATTGTCATGGCAGTAAGTCTCCTGATCTTCGCAGGTGTTCAGTGGGATATGCGTCCTCCAATTGAGTACAACTTGTTGACGTTAGAACAAAAACAATTCAACGAAAAGCAGTATCAACTACGTCAAGCTTCCTTGTCCGTAAGTAGCTTATAAAAAGTTTGCAAACGATTGCATTTCCTTTCCGTTGGCAGAAGCAAAGTTAGGTTTTTTATAACAACTGCAATAATCAAATCTTTTCGCCGTGTTTCACTTAATCTTTTATGAGATATGCTTTATATCTTTTAAAGAAAAAGTGTTCGCTTTCATGTCATTATAGGGTTAATTGTCGATTGTAAAAGGTTTGACCATCTTGATTGTAAGCCTGTTATTAACCTCTCGACTCATCGGTCAATTGAGTCACAATAGTTAGCTACCACTCTATGTTGTTGACCAATAAAAAATGTATCGCATGGGAGTTATACCGCAGTGGCCCATAACTGTACATCAAAGGAGAGCGACGTCAGATGTACAGACGATACAAATAAAAAAACAGTGGACTGAAGACGGTGTGAAGTTTTTGTCGCTTCCTTCACTTCATTACTACCAACGGAGGACTAAACTCCTCACCAGAGCGGTCAGAGGTAGTAGACGTACACAAGTCCACTTGTAATGGCACTATTATATAAAAGCCCTGGCTCTTTCTCAGAGCTGGGGTTTTATATTGCTTGAATTAGCACAAGAGCTAACAAATTTGCGCGGTGATTTCCCCTAGTTCAAGCAGAGAAATGTTTCAGCGGAGTATCTCTACAAAAT
>CADCTM010000907.1:2866-6656 GCA_902805485.1 uncultured Coleofasciculus sp.
AAATAAAAATAATTTCACTCAAAAACAAAAAGGAAGCGAGATTTCTTCGCTCTTTAATAAACACAAAACAAACTACTTGAAGTGAGCGGAAAATTCTCCTTCAAAGATATGTCTGTACAGACGATTTCTCAATCAATCGCCGACTGATAAGAAAGCTGTCTATTCCTGATTCAAAAACTCCAAATAAGAATTACTTAATTCCTTCACCGCCAAATCGTAAAATTGCTTTCCATGCTCCGGTGTTGCTAATGCTGGGTTAGAACCCATGCGTCCATCTGGATAGCGGCGTCGAAAGTCCACAGCACCATAAATTGGGTATCCAGAAGCGACTTCGGGTGTCAATGACGCCTGCTTAATGGCATTAGGATAGATATACTGAGTAACAGCTACCTCCGTCGGTGTGGCATGAGAGCCTTCCTGGTTGCCGTATAACTCTTTCGTTAACTGGTAGATAGAGGCGCAGCTAAACCAATTGGCGACGCGGCACTGGACTCGATCGGCATTAGGAAAATTCAAATCACTTAAATGCGCGTAACTTTCAGAAAACGCCGCCTTGAGCGTCGCAATATTACCGCCGTGTCCGTTAATAAAGAAGAACTTGGTAAACCCAGCTCTCATTAAGCTGGTGATGTAGTCTTGAATGACCTGAATCAATGTACTCGGTCGCAGGCTAATCGTACCAGGGAAGCGATTGTGATGCAGTGCCATACCGACGTTAATTGTCGGACAAACCAGGCTTTTCGTGACATCGCCGACACCCCGCGCGATCGCTTCTGCACAAATTGCATCCGTGCCAATTAACCCCGTTGGTCCATGTTGCTCCGTTGAACCAATCGGTAAAATAATGCCTTGAGATTGCTCCAGGTAAGCCTCAACCTCTGTCCACGTACTCAAATGTAATAGCATAGTCACAGCCAGTCTCACATCAATAGTTTTAGGTGTCGGCTCAATACACGATCGCACTAGTTCATAGTGAATTAGGACAAGCCTCAATCGTGGCAAGACAAGCATTGCGCTAATCGCAAACATATGCCTTCTGTCGAACAGGCTCAAAGCTTGGCACGGCGCTTGCGGGTCTACTGCTTTGATTCTGTAAATCGTTTAACCCGTCATACGAATCGTATAACGTGTATTACACCCTGTGAATCTTATTGTAATGCAGTTGACATTAGCAACAAAGTCAAGGAAATTTTAGTAAGTCTTAAAACTTGTGCTTACAAAAGTTCGTGCAAGTTCGCATCTAACACCGAGCGCTGGCTAAAGTACTATTGAAGTAAGGAGCAAAGAGCGACTAAACCAATAGTCCTTGCCAAACGACGAAGTAGGCTGCTTCAAGCAAAGAATCTTCAGAGGGATGACAATAACGTTACCTTTCCCCTCGCGTCTTCTTTTTTGCCTTTTTCTCAATCCAAGGGAATAACTTTGGTGTATACCTTGGCTTAGAACTTAAAGTCCTTAATTCCTTTTTTTATGCTTTCTCTCGATCTACCGCAGAGTCCTTCCAGTCCAGAATTAGCACAAGCTGCTCGTATCTTGGTGGTGGAAGACGAAGATTTAATTCGGGAAATGCTGGTCTTATCTCTAGAAGAGGAAGGCTATGAGGTGGTGACGGCTGTAGATGGGCGGGCGGCTTTAGCACTTCTTCAGGATACAGAACAGACAGACAAAGATTTCCCATTTAACTTATTAGTCCTAGATTTAATGTTGCCTCAGGTTAATGGTTTAGATCTGTGTCGTTTGTTACGTTATCAGGGAAATCTCGTGCCGATCTTGATTCTCAGTGCCAAAGCAAGCGAAACCGATCGGGTTTTGGGCTTAGAAGTTGGGGCAGATGACTACCTCACTAAGCCATTTAGTATGCGAGAACTCATCGCCCGTTGCCGTGCCTTACTGCGTCGTCAACGCTTCAACTACTTACCCCAAACACCAGCGCTACAAATGCGGGATATCACACTTTATCCCCAAGAATGCCGCGTCATGGTTCGAGGAGAAGAAGCTAACTTGTCGCCCAAGGAATTCCGGCTACTAGAATTATTCATGAGCTATCCTCGCCGGGTTTGGTCGCGCGATCAATTAATCGATCAGGTATGGGGAGCAGATTTTTTGGGAGACACAAAAACGGTAGATGTGCATATTCGCTGGTTGCGAGAAAAATTAGAGAAAGACCCCAGTCATCCAGAATACCTAATTACGGTACGGGGTTTTGGTTATCGCTTTGGCTGAAAGGCTGTAGGTGATGATATCTCCAGGGGGGGATGAACAAAGGCTATTCGGTGCTTCTTTCATAACAACAGAATTACAAGGTAGCCAGACCGAGAAAAACCCTCAAATTAGAAGGTTGGTAAAGTTAGAAGTTAGAAGCTTAAACGTTGCCTCAATTTGCAACCAGCAAGCTTCTTCGGGAACCGATTAATTACCTTCTAACTGCTGAAAACCAATGGTTCTCCTGGCATTTTTACTCGGTCTGAGTTTTGGGATAGGATTCTGGTTCTGGCACAAGCACCGAATGCAACGGCAATTAGAGCATATGCTGGGGATATTGCAAACTGATCGAACCAGCCCCTCACTATCAGTTGTTTCTCGCTTGCGGCGGGAGATTGCTATAGTTAACCAGCATCAAGAAGACTTGGAAGAAGAACTGCGACTGCGGATGCGGCTACTTCAGGTTGCGCCCGTGGGATACTTGGAGGTAGATGACGAAAATCAGTTACTTTGGTGCAACGAGCAAGCGCGCTATTGGCTGCACATCGAGCGCTGGGAACCCACACAGCTTCGCCTCCTGCTAGAGTGGGTACGTTCTTATGAACTCGATCAGTTAATTGAAAATACTCGTTACCAGCAGCAGCCAAAAATTCAGGAGTGGGAATTTCATCCCCCCTGCTTAGATGGTGCCGCCATGAGTGAAGTGCGATCGCTTACACTCAAAGCATCCAGTTGGCCGCTGCCAAAAGGACAGGTAGGCGTCTTCATCGAAAATCAGCAACCCATAGTTGATCTTTCTCAGTCACGCAACCAGTGGTTTTCTGACTTAGCACATGAATTGAGAACACCTCTGACTTCAATTCACTTGGTAGCGGAGACTTTACAAGGACGCCTTGAACCTCCCACACGCCTATGGGTTGACAAACTTCTCAATGAAACGAACCGACTAATTCAGTTAGTACAAGATTGGCTTGAACTCAGTAACTTAGAGAAAAACCCCAGTCAAAGCCTCACCTATCAATCGCTAGAACTAGAGTCGTTAATTTATTCAGCTTGGCAAACTTTAGAGCCACTAGCACAGCTTCATCAGCTTACTCTTACCTATTTTGGCACTGACAGCATCTGGATCGATGCCGATCGCGATCGCTTAACTCAAGTTTTTCTCAATTTATTTGATAACAGTATCAAACACAGTCCACCCAAAACGGCAATTCAGGTCGAGGTAAGTTACATTGAGCCAGAAGCTCCTACTGGCGAGTCTTTAGCAGACAGCTTCTTTTTACTTAATACGCCTACAGGACGATCGCTCTGTTCAATTCAGATTGATATCATTGACTCAGTTGTTGGCTTTTCCGAATCAGACTTACCTCATGTATTTGAACGTCTGTATCGGGGAGATGTCTCTAGGCAAAGGCAGCAAGTTGCTTCCAATCATTCAGTAGTCTCAAGAAGAAGCAGTGGCAGCGGTTTGGGACTCTGCATCGTGCAGCAGATTATTCAGGCTCATGGCGGTACGATTAAAGCCAGCAATCATCCAGAAACAGGAGGCGCCTGGTTGCAGATTAAACTTCCTGAAGGAAAAGCTTCA
>CADCTM010000908.1 GCA_902805485.1 uncultured Coleofasciculus sp.
AACACCGAAGCAGTGGAAGGAGTTTTTGGACAACCTAACACCAGAGGAGCGCCAGTTGTTGGAGCAATTCAAAGCAAATAAACCAATAGAAGCGATCGCCAAAGACTTAAACCTGAAGATTAACCAGGTGATAGGTGAATGGAGTAAACTTTATTTGGCAGCTCAAGCTCTACGAAGCGCTTCTTAAGCAGAGGTAAACCGCGAGGAAGCTCTTTCAATAAACTTTTTTAGCCAATAATCGCCCGAAATCTCAGTCGGGCGCGCCTGGAGACATCCTCCCTCACCCCAATTAGATAAATTCTGAGAAATGGCGCTCCTGGGGCATCTCTACCAGTCGCTACTCAGGGAAAGAGAATATTTTTATGGTGCCCTCACCAAGCAACCCAGGCAAGTCCGAAACTCCCGATCAATTGAAGTCCTCCCCGGCTGAGGCTTCAGAAATTGCTGGCATGGATACTGAGCAAATGTTTCGGCTCATTGACAGTATTCTGCCCTTTGAAGCGTGTCTTTATTATCAATTTCTGCCTCTTGCTTTAGAAGGACGACATCTAAAGTTGGGCATGGTAGTACCTCAAGACAGCTCTGCATTAGATTATGTTCGTCATATCTTGGCATATCTGAACTGTTCCCTCAAGACTCAAGCGATTGCGGCGCAAACTCATCAGTCCATGCTGTCGGCATATTTGAACTATACCCGCACCACGAGTTCCCCCCGCCAACCTGCCACCAATGATAATTACAAAGGCGATCGCACTGAGCGACCGACGTTAATCTTAGATGATTCTAAAGCGGCTGACTATAATCTTTCCGATGAACCACCGCCGCCGCCGATTGAGGAAAATACTTACAAATCCATAGCATCCGCATCAACTCAAGCGCCGCCTCAGGGAGAAGTGTCTACTATGGCTGTAGCACCAACTCCTAAAGTTTCACACAGTGCTGAGACTCTACTACCGTTGGAAGTACAAGCGCTTCATTTATCTCGTCCGATCGAGTTTATTGCGACATTAGGGCCGAAGCAGATATTGCAGGAGTTGTTGGGGCGAGTTTTGGTGAGTGGTATTGGGCGGCTTTATTTTGAGCGTCAAGCTGATCAAGGTCGCATTCTCTGTAGTCAGGACGGAGTTTTGCAGTCGGTTTTAGAAGGAATTGCCTTACCAATCTTTCAAGGTTTGATTGTTGAGTTGAAGCGTATTGTCAGCTTGCCGCTGTTGCCTGTCACCCAACCCAAGCAGGTGGAGATTGAGCGACGCTATCAGCAAGAAGCTTTGTTGCTACGGTTGCGGGTGATGCCTGGTACTCATGGAGAAGAGGCAACGCTTCAGGTGTTGCGGGGTGTCGCGTTGAAATTCTACCAGCGCAAACAGTTGGAAAAGCTGAGTCAAGAGGCACTAAAGCTGGCTCAACAACTGCAACGAAAGCTTAATGAAATACGCGAACACTCAGGGCGCTATCCGATGCCCTTGGAAGCTTTGCCCGCTCTTAACCAATTGGTACAAGGTTTAGACGAACAACTCGAATCTCTAGCTGAGTCCCAAATTACTCAGACTGCCGAAAACTTTACAGAGGAAATGGGGTGAAAACCAAGTTTGTTTGTAGTTGCTCGGCGAACTCCTAGTGACCACTAACTCGACGCGGGTTTAAAACTGCATAATTCTCTCATCTATCAAAAATTGTCAGTCACTCAAAGGTGCGCTAAATGACGAATCGGTAGGGATTACTGCTTCCCTCTCACTACAGGTGTTAGCCATTTAGAGATATTTATTGAAAAATAGATGACATTGATTTGCAATTAAGCTAAATTTTAAAGATAAGAAATTGCATTTAGGGGGAGGAGAAATTGATTACAGAAGAAAAAGTGTCAGAATTTAGTTTGGAAGGACGGTTTATCAGTTTTGTCGGTGACGTTGAGGAAAAACCAAAGCGCTTGAGGCTAGCGACCTCTGAAGGCGAACGCTACATCAAGCTTTCAAAAGAGCTGCGCGGCTCTTTACGTGATGCGCTCCAACCAGGCGACTGGCTCAAAATTTCAGGCGAACAGAAGTACAAATACAAAACTGGGGAACTGAAGCTAAAAGCGAAACAGGTGACGATAAAAGCTCCGAGTACTCAGGAAAATGTCTTCCAACCCCCGGTTGCTGCCCCAAGAACCAAAGCTTGTGTTATGGTCTGTCAAAAATCATCTTGCCGCAAACGAGGTGCTGGAGATGTCTGTCAGGCAGTAACAGCGTCTTTACGCGAGCGCGGATTAGATGACCAAGTTGCCATAAAAGGTACGGGCTGCATGAAGCAGTGCAAGACAGGACCTTGTGTCGTTTTTATGCCAGATAAATCTCGTTATACCGGGGTTGCACCGAAAGAAGTTTCAAAGCTTGTGGAAAAGCATTTTGCCGCTAAACTAAAACCAGAAGAAAGTAAACCTGAACTCTCTGGGGTCACTTGATTTGAGAGAGTGTTAAAGCTAGCTAGGTGAAGGCAGATGACAAACATACCACCCCCGGATCGACGTTCCTCCCCTCTTGGTTTTGATGAGTTTGTAGGTGTTGTCGTCGCCTTCGCGGTCATTGGGACAATTTTCGTTGTGTCGCTGCGTCCAAAAAGTGGAGGATTTAATTTTGGAGCTTCAAGTCCCAAAGCGACTACTACTCCCGCTAGTCCAACACTAGGCGATCGCTTACCAACGACAGGAGAAGCAGCGACACCGCTACCCCAACCCGAAACAGTCGCGCCTGCCACTTCAGTTCCACAAACCACGCCAGCAACGTTGGGAAGGTTATTACCCGTTATTCCCTTTGCCGCTGCCCCACCCGTCGCCACATCTTCACCGCCTGAAAAGAATCAACCAACAGCCAAAACTCTTAGCTTTCCAGATGTTCCACAAGTTTTCTGGGCACGTCCATATATAGAAGCGCTTGCGGCACAGAACATCATCTCTGGCTATCAAGATGGTACTTTCCGCCCCACCCAACTTATAACACGAGCAGAATTTGCCGCTCAGTTACAAAAAGCGTTTGACCAGAAAGTGGTAGTTGCCGCTCCAAAGTATAAAGATATACCTGATAAGTTTTGGGCGTCATCAGCGATTCAAGAAACTACCAGAAGTGGCTTTTTGCGGGGATATCCTGGGAATAAGTTTGGACCAAAGCAAAAGATTTCTAAGACAGAAGCTTTAGTGGCGCTTACCAAAGGACTTGATTTAACTAACGCTTCTACACCTAGCCAAGTTTTAAAGGTTTATCAAGACGCTAAAAAAATTCCTAAATACGCAACGGCAGTAGTAGCAGGAGCTACAGAAGCAGGTCTCGTTGTTAATTACCCAAATCGTAAAATATTAGACCCAAATAAATTAATCACTCGTGCTGAGGCGGCGGCTTTAACTTATCAAGGTATGGTACAAGCGGGGAAAGTCCAAGCGATTACTTCGGCTTATGTGGCACAACCTTAATAAGCTATGAGGAATAATTTCTGGCGTTGCTGAAATCAGGGGATGATTTTATGTGCAGGGGTAACGTCCTCACCCTCGCCCCGGCTCTTACTTACCCTGTCCGAGATGAGGGCAACAAAAGTTCGTCCCAATTCAGCAAAGCCTAATTGTTTCGGAAAATTTTTAGTAGCCTTTAAAAAGCACTAGCTGACTGAATGTTACTTGCTTCAGTCTGCTAGTGCTAGGTAATCCCTCGTTTTTTAGAGCAAATTCTCGACCTGAATAGAACTACCTGATGCGTATCTCCTTCGCCGTTACCTTTTCAGTTACTCTTTACCGACTACTTGTCCTTTAAGTGATTCAAATTGCGAGGCTAGCTCTTGACGATTTTCTACTTTGAGTAAGTAGCGGTAAACAAACCAAGCCGTGTAGCCAATTCCCACCAATTCAAAAATAGGTGCCAATAGCGGAATGTCATTAATGGCATCCAGTACTGCCAAGGTGACTTTAACAGTAATTACACCGGATAGAAGCAGTGCTAGGGTAATCAACGGTTGTTGATAGCTTTGAAAAAAACCACCCACATAGTCAGGTAGTTTTGACAAAAATTCAGAAACAGGTTGTACCCATTCCTGCCACGCCTGATCAGGTGATGGCTTGGGAGGAGTAATCGTTGTTATTGCACCAGGTTGGGCAACATTAACGTCTACTTTGAGCTTTTCTGCTTCAGTTTGTTGTATGTTCGATTCCATATTTCCTCCACCGTTATCTTAAGTAGGATACTTTATCGCTCAGGTCAGGCAACTGAGTAGAATTACAGGCTGACTAACTTTTGCCCATATTACCAAAAGTTTTTTATTAACTTGGTCATTGGGCAGAAGGGTTTTGTCAATGCCTGCAATTTATCAAGGTATCGTCTTCACCTGTCTCTTGTTTACACCTTCCTTACTGTTGGGAAGCATCCGGAAATGATTTTACAGCGTAATAGGGTAGCAAGCCCGACCTAGGTTCTTCTAGACAGAGGTTAAAAGGGTTTCGCTCGCCTGTGTTGTTACTGAGTTTGAAGTCGATTGAGTGCCGTAAACTTCACAAGAATTATTAGGACTTTCGATCAATTTAACTTTATGAAGCGTTGCCCCTAACTCTTGGATTGGCTGTTGTAACAAGTGTCGGATATGAATTGCAATATTTTCAGCCGTAGGGACAACTTGAGCGAAGTAAGGAATATCTTTGTTGAGGAAAGTATGATCAAATGGCTCAACTACATAGTCTTCAATGACTTGGTTCAAAGCGCCTAGATCTACGCTCATCCCGGTACGTTGGTCAATTTCGCCTTTAACGGTTACTTCCATATGGTAATTATGTCCGTGACCGTTTGGACGAGCGCATTTCCCATAAATTTCGCTGTTTTCTTCGTAACTCAGGTTAGGATGAGCAAGCCGATGAGCGGCGCTAAAGTGGGTACTAATTGTGAGATATGCTTCCATGCCGTTTCCTTGATAGTCAGCCCAAAGTTCTGGATGTTCAAATAGTTGAATATTTACGAGTGATAAGTGAGGGGCTAGCCTTTGCCAGATCACTCTCGCAATGTTTTCTGTAGTGGGTAAGGTTTGTTGAAATTCTGACCAGGCGTCGTTGAGGTAAGAGAAGTCCAGTTGGCTTGTGACTTCCCGTTTCAGAACTTGTTTGACTTCAGACAAGTTTTGCACCATGCCATACTCATCAAGTTCACCCGCAATGGAGACAAATAGAACGTAATTGTGTCCATGTCCAGGGAACCGAGAGCAGGAACCAAATTTTTGAATGTTTTCGGCTTCACGCAGCTCTTGCAACCAGTGGCGATGACTCGCTGAGAACTGAGAGCGACGGTTAATGATGCATTCCATTAGTTCGGTAATTAATGCAGATGTAAAGTTCCGTAAACCGAACTGACTTTAGGATAGCTGAATTTTGCTCATGGGTTATCAGTCATTAGTCATTAGTCATTGGTTATTAATCATTAGTTAATCATCAAGAACAAATGAGTTATCTACGCCCTTATTGCTGGGAGAACTACTAAACCAGGTTTTTAAGAGCGTCTTGAGCTTCGTAGCGTAGGGTAGTAGCAATTCTAAAGAGTTCTTGACCCGTATGCAGGTAATGCTCGTCGTAGTTTAAAGTAAAAAGCGCTAACTCTTCGATGCCATCCCCCAACTGATTGAGACAGTAGTAAAGACTAGCGGCAGTGCCAGCGACGGTGGTGGGATTAGGTTGAGAACGAAAGATTAGTTGAGCCTGATTGAGGTATTGACGACATTCTTCCAGATAACTCTGGAACTCTGCCATCAAGTCGTCATCAAAGGGGTCCCCCGAAAGTTCATCGAGTTGGTCATCTAAAGGATTCAGGATGCAATTAATCAAGCGATTAACGGGTTTATAGACATACTGTAACCATTCGTTGAGCTGTGCATCGGCATCTTGTGCGGTTCGCCGATGACGTTGATAGTGTCGTTGGGCGTCTGCTGTCCGCTGTTGTCGGCTCCGGTGGTCGAGTTGAGGCTGGGGGTATCGCAGTTGTCGGTCGTAAGTGCGACGGCGGCTAGGGTCGCCCAGTACTTCATAGGCGGCATTAACCTGGACTATTCTTTCGGGATCTGAGGTTTCGCTTTGGCTATCTGGGTGAAAGCGCTTGGCAAGACGCCGATAGGCTTGTTTAATTTCTGCTGAGGTGGCTTGAGGGCTGACATCCAGCGTGTCGTAGTGGTTATTGGACATTGATAAGAAGAAAAAGAGTGTTGAACGGCTGAAGGTTGATTAGGAAAAAGCTTTTATCCGTTGTGTCTTGTGTTGTCACTCAAGAGTGCAGACGTCTGAGGGCAACTAGACTAATCGATTTATTTAACGTAACGCCACGTTGCGCTGCTGCTTACGGCAGCTCGCTCTATTGATGTAGCCTCACGAGTCACGAAAAATACCACTGCATAAGTGGAATGGCTTAGGAAATAAGGTCCAGTAACTTTCTTCTCTTTGATCTTAAGACAATGAAACCTGTGAAGTTCCCCCTTGTCTCTACCCTTACACTTTTTGCTTTAGTCGGACTAATTGCTCTGTGCATCCCCCTACCTCAGATGGGTGGTTCCTCAGACGTGATGTCAAAAATTTTTCGCTAGTTGAGGGGGAATTTTGCGTTGGTTTCATTGCCAGCTCCTGTGGACGGTATATCCCCACAAGAGTTATCTATAGAA
>CADCTM010000909.1 GCA_902805485.1 uncultured Coleofasciculus sp.
TAAAGGAATTTATCCAGGAGCAGAATTTCTCGATCAAGCGTTCACGCTAGATGCCTTGCGGAATAATTTACGCGATCGCAAAATTCTCCACATCGCCACTCACGGAGCTTTTGTTCCCAAAAATCCTAAAGAATCTTATCTGCTACTGGGCAACGGTGATAAATATCCCATCTATCAAATTCAATATCTGCGTAACCTGCGTGATATTCATCTTGTCGTCCTCTCCGCCTGCGAAACCGCCCTGGGTGGACCAGACGCCAATGGTACAGAAATTGCAGGCATTAGTTCTTACTTCCTGAGAGACAAAGCTAAAGCCGTGATGGCTTCCTTATGGCTGGTGAATGATGGTAGTACAAGCCTATTAATGCAGCAGTTCTACAAGAATTTATCCACAGACAAACAGTCTATTACCAAAGCACAAGCTCTGCGACAAGCGCAACTGAGCTTATTAAATAAACAAGTCAGTGCCAAGGATGCTCCACTACGAGCAGATGGAGATGTTGCTCTTGAACCGAAACCAGGCGTACAGCTTTCAACCCGCAGTACTTCAGATTTTTCTCACCCCTACTACTGGGCACCTTTCATCCTAATTGGCAACAGTTTATAAAACACGGCTTGGCTCATTTTTGATGGCAAGACGGATTCAGATAGCCAATTCATTACAACCTGTTCTTTACAGAACTATTAATCCAATCATCAAATATACTCTGGAGAGAGAAGTTTGGTTATGTCCTCTATTAAGCGTCGTCACTTTCTCCAATTCGCTGGTTCAACGTTGGCAACACTGGGGTTAAGCCAATTTGATTTTCTCCAACAAGCCAACCGATACGGTAAAGCCCTTGCCCAAGGCACTCCCCGCAAATTTGCCCTCCTTGTTGGCATCAATGAATACCCCAACGGCATCAATTCCCTCAGAGGTTGTCTGACCGATGTAGAGTTGCAATGGGAACTCCTGGTGCATCGCTTCGGCTTTAGCCCTAAAGATATTCTTGTGGTTGCCGATCGCAAACTAGCATTTACAGACAACGAACCCCTCAAACCCACCCGCCAGAATATTCTCGACGCTTTTGAAAATCACTTAATCAAAAACGCCAAACCTGGTGATGTTGTCGTCTTTCACTTCTCCGGACATGGTTCCCTCGTCCTCGACAACGCCCCCAATCCCCTGTTCAAAGATGACCAAGGGCAAGGTATCAACGGCACACTGGTTCCCTTCGATCGCATTCCTGCCAACAGCTCTAGTGATAACCAAGTCCGCGATATTATGGGGCGCAGCCTATTCCTGTTGATGCGGGCCGTCAACACTGACAATATCACCGTAGTTCTCGATAGCTGTCACTCTGGCGGTGGCACTCGTGGGAACCTGGAGATTCGCGCCATTCCTTCCCGCCTGAGTGGTGGTACTGCTGCCCCCAGCCCTGAGGAAGTAGAATACCAACGCCGTTGGATCAAGGATTTGAAGTTTAGCGATCGCGAACTTGATACACTACGAAACCAAGGCATTGCAAAAGGCGTAGCGCTCGGCTCGGCACGTTACGACCAGTCAGCCGCCGATGCCCCATTTGGCGACTTCCATGCAGGAGCTTTCACCTATTTGCTGACCCGCTATCTCTGGCAACGTACCCGCAATGAGGCGATTGGCACTGTCTTTGTCAATTTATCGCGCAGTACTAAAGATGTTGCCAATGCTTCGGGTCTCCCGCAAGAACCCATCTACGAAGCCAACCCAGCGAAAAATAGCCAGCAACCGCTGTATTTCCTCACCCCTACTACACCAGCAGCCGAAGCCGTAATTCGCGGTGAGAACAATGGACAAATCGAGTTTTGGCTTGGTGGTGTTTCTGCCCGTACCCTTGATGCGACAGGGAAGGGTACCATCTTCACCATCATTGATGAGACTGGTAAGCCGTTGGGAGAAATTGAGCAACTCAGTCGCAGAGGGCTTGTTGGTTATGGCAAACTGCGCCAAGGGCAACCCAGTGCAGTTAAACCCGGACGATTCTTGCGGGAGCGAATTCGCACCGTTCCCAATGACCTGAAATTGCAAATTGCCCTCGATCCGTCTTTGGGTGATCAACTCGAACCAGCGAAAGCCGCATTACAAGCTGTGAAACGCATGGAAGTAGTCCCCTTGGGACAAACCGCACGAGTGGATTACATTTTCGGTCGCCTGACTCCAGTCTACTTGCAACAATCACAACGAGCAAAGATTGTCAATCTCCCACCAGCGGGCAGCGTGGGATTGTTTACCGCCGCACAATTACCCGTCACGGCAACGTTCGCTCGCGCCGATGAATCTGCCACTGATGCCGTTGAGCGGCTGCGTCCCCGGTTAATTTCCCTGTTGGCAGGACGCATTCTCCAGCTAACACTGAGCAGTGATGATGGTCGCTTGCAAGTTGCCACGTCTGTTGTGCCAACGGAAGGGGGTTCCTCCGCGCTCGTTAACGGAGTGCAGCAATTTAAGACGGGGACAACGATGCAGGTAAAGGTTCGTAATAACGAACAGCAAAATCTCCACCTTGCCGTGCTGATAATTGGTGCCACTGGAAATCTGACGGTGCTGTATCCCTACTGGGATGCTCCAGACATTGCCTCGTTGGTGTCGCCAGGAGAGGAACTCACCGTCCCGAAAGCAGACGATCCATTTCAGTTCCGGCTGCGCGGAACTTCTGGCTTTGTTGAAGTGTTTGTGTTGGCAACTACACAGCCCCTGCGGCAGTCTTTGCAGACATTGGAGGCTATAGGTCGCGGCAGAGGGCTAAATGCTCGTAGTTTCACACCACTCCAGGATAATGAACCGTTGGACATTATCGAGTCGTTAATAGGTGACTTGGATCGAAATACCCGTGGAGATGGGGATACTGAGCTGGTGAGAGCGCGATCGCTTCTGGCGGTAAGGCGAGTCGTGGATACGACGCAGCTTGCCACAATTTCTCATGTCATTGAGGTCGTAGCATCTTAATCACACCATAGCTAGAGGTGTGTTGTAGGTGGGGGTTTGAGTAGCAATCGTGCAGAAATTTACGCTAAGGCTAGAACCCCTTCCTGGTCAGCGGCGTTCCTGAATGAGGGTATGAATTAGCAATGCCCTAAATTCCCACTTGGGGCTGGTCTTCTGCTACCACGCTGGATGTCATAAATTAAGAAAGCGACATTGATTTTGTCACTAATCAATTATCGGATTAAAACTGCTGAAATCGATGGAGCCTTTACCATCCAAGCTTTCAACCAATGACACTATTTTGTCTTCACGACATTTCACGTCATTTAATTAGTCACTGTACAGATTTATTCAAAAGTGGAATTGGGTCAAACAGGTGGTTTGGGATTGCTTCGCGATCCCGTACCTCATAGAATTAAACCAATCGGGAGTTAATTAAACACACGCCGCATCAGCCCTCAGAAAAACTATGACTAGTCGCCCCATTATCCTTGGAATCGTCGGTGATAGCGCCGCCGGAAAAACAACACTGACCAAAGGAATTGCTCAAGTTTTGGGAGAAGATGAAGTCACGGTCATTTGTACAGATGATTACCATCGTTATGACCGCCAACAACGAGCCGAAATGGGAATTTCGGCACTGCACCCCGACTGCAACTACCTGGATATCATTCAGCAACACCTGACTCTGCTACACAGCGGGCAACCCATCCTGAAGCCGATTTACAATCACAGTACTGGCTCATTTGATGCCCCTGAGTATATTAAACCGAGCAAGTTTGTAATTGTTGAGGGATTACTGGGTTATTCAAGTCGTGGCGCACGGGATTGCTATGATGTCAAGGTTTATTTAGCGCCACCCGAATCTTTACGCACTCACTGGAAAGTTACGCGTGATACGCGTAAGCGTGGCTATACCGAAGAACAAGTTCTCGAACAACTCAGAAAGCGTGAATCGGACTCAGAAGAGTTTATCCGTCCTCAGCGCAAGTGGTCGGATATTGTGGTGAGTTTTTATCCGCCTGACGAAGCCTCCGAGCAGAGCGATTTACTGCTGAATGTGCGTTTGGTACTCCGACCGACAATCCCGCACCCAGTTTTTACCCGAATTCTTAACCCCAGCAAATCTCATCTTAGCTCTGCCATCCGCCTAGAACTCGACCGAGATATGGGCAAACCGGTTGATGTTCTAGAAATTGATGGTCATGCCACAGGCGAACAGGTCAAGGAACTAGAGCGAATACTGTGTAACGACATTCCCTACTTGGGGAGATTTTGTAGCCTGGAAGGCAATGAAGATATCGGTAAGGTTACGGGTACAACCGGAGAAACTCTCCAAAGTTATCCACTTGCGATCACGCAATTGCTGATTACCTATCATATGCTCAAAGCTGCCAATATCCATCAAACCAGCGAATCTCCCTCTGTTTAAGCGTTTCTTCTGCCATCGGTTGCCAAGTTCAAGCTGGACAGCATTGGCACAGGCAGGAGCTATTTACCATCGATAAAACGATAGAACATTGAGGATTTTCTGAGCTGGATGTAATTTTTGGCACTCAAAACGGGATTACTAAAGATAAGGCCCTTGAGTTGTGATGAGCGTGTATCTATGACATATAGCCTGAGAATTGCCGATATTCCTATAAATGAGCGTCCGCGCGAGCGGTTACTGACTCAGGGAGCGAAAAATCTAGCGACAGCGGAATTACTGGCGATTTTGTTAGGCACAGGTCAAGGAAAAGGAAAGCTCTCGGCGGTCGGTTTGGGACAGTACATTTTGCAGCAGTTGAGCGAACACCAGCGCGACCCGATGGATGTACTCCGCGACATCAACGCTCAGGAATTAATCAAAATTCATGGTGTCGGTCCTGCCAAGGCGACAACCATCCTAGCCGGGGTTGAACTGGGAAAACGGGCTTTTCAGTCGCGACCGGCAGAGCGTACGGTAATTGATAGTCCAGTTTCGGCAGCCGCCGCTCTCAGTCATGATTTAATGTGGCAAAGTCAAGAGCGGTTTGCGGTTTTGCTGCTGGATGCGAAGAATCAATTGCTGGGTACGAAAGTGATTACGATTGGTACAGCGACTGAAACCTTGGCACATCCTCGTGATATTTTTCGAGAGGTATTGCGCCAGGGAGCAACACGAGTAATCATTGCTCACAATCATCCCACGGGAAATGTTGAACCGAGTCCGGAAGATATTACTCTGACTAAACAGTTATTAAAGGGAGCGCAATTCCTCAGTATTCCCCTGCTGGATCACCTGATTTTAGGCGATGGGAATCACCAAAGTTTACGGCAAACGGTGACAACGTTGTGGGACGAGTATCCGCAAGGCGATTAACGCCGTTGGTCGATCACATCCACATCCTTGATCACCTCTGCCAAGCTTGGGCCAACTCCCACACTTTTTTGCGGATTCTATGCGGAATTGAGCGATCGCAAAGTGAAGTACCCATTAGCCCTAAATTATTCCTTCCGCACTTCAAGAATATCGGTTATTACAGGCAAGTCCCAATCACGCTTTGTTGTCATGCCACCTAAAAAAGAAAACAATGGATGTGGATGTGCGAGTGTTCCATTTTCATTAATCATAGTTTTGTTAGGGGTTGGTTATTGGGGATTTACCAATTTAGATAAACTAAATATTGGCAAATTTCTGCCTGATAATATCAGCAAATTTTTGCCTAATAATCAACAACTCACCCCTCCTTATATGACTTCTGCTCCGACGCAGGACTTACCTGTTGCCAAGGCTCCCTTCGAGCAAGTGATTCCGGTTGGAACACCAACAACTAATTCACAAATTCCACCATCACCCATAACCTCCAAGAAATCATCATCACCTCAAAGTCCTTGGGAGAAAAAGCAAATAAGGGGAATTTATTTAAGTCGGTATCAAGCGACTAATAATGCTAACGAACAAATGATTCGCGAACGAGTTCGTTATTATCGCGCTCAAGGAATAAATACAATTATTCATGGAGTTTGGGGTAATGGTTGCACGATGTATAACAGCGATGTTATGCAGCAAACATTCGGCTACAAAAGTTGTCCTAACCAATTTCAATCTCAATGGTTAGATTGGTTGATTGATGAGGCGCACAAGCAGGGAATGCAAGTGCACGCCTATTTTGAGAAGGGGATTAAAATTGATAAAAATAGCCCAATCTTTGACGAGGCAATTTCTAAACGATGGATTGTGCCTGGGGTCGATAAAACTTACGCTGGCATTGATCATTATGTACTGGATGTGGAGAACCCAGAAATTGCTAATCTTTTCAAAAAGATATCAGTAGAGTTTGTCCAAAAATATCAAACCATTGATGCCGTTCAGTGGGATGATTACCTAGGTTATCATGCTGACTTACCCGGAAAAGTTGATCGCACGACCAAATTGACTAATTTTGTGCGGCAAATGAGAGCTGACATGAAGAAAGCTAACCCCACCGTTAGTTTTGACCTTTGCCATCATAATCCTTATTGGGGTAAACGTTATTTTGCGGCGGATTGGCAAAATTGGAATGTCGATCGCGTTTTTATTCAAACTTATAACGATGCTAATTTTACCCAAGAGCTAGATTATGCCGAAAAGTATGAGGGAGTAGCCATTTCAGATAATCAGTTGTATCGCTTAAAAGAACTGATTAATAACACAAAAATCAAGAGTGTTTTAGTGTT